>NZ_CAXFDV010000847.1:0-5182 GCF_964001545.1 uncultured Aquincola sp. | reverse complement strand
CTGTACGACGGCGAGGTGTGCCTGGGTGGTGGCGTGATTTCCGCAGCAGGGTAAGCCAGCCCCCAAGCTCGCTGCGCTCGCGGCCCCCGAGGGGGCGCAGGTTCCTTGGGGCGGCCCGGCGGAACCTGACGGCCTGCCACGTCGTGAGCAAACGGCACGCCCAGTCACCCCCGCTGCCAAGCCCTTGTGCAGGCACCGGCATGGCCCCAGGCTTAGGATCATGGCCCCCTCCGCTCCCGCACGGTTCCCACCGCCGCCGACCCCTCGATGCCCGTTCAGGATGGATTGCCCACCCCCGCCCGCACGCATGCCATGGCGGCCATCGTGCTGGGCCTGGTGCTGGCGGTGCTGGACGGCACCATCGTCAACCTGGCGCTGCCGGGCATCGCGCGCGACCTGAACGCCAGCGGCGCGCAGGCGGTGTGGGTGGTCAACGGCTACCAGCTGGCCACACTGGCGCTGCTGCTGCCGCTGGCCACGCTGGGCGACCGCATCGGCTACCGCCGCGTGTACTTCGGCGGCGTGGCGCTGTTCACCGTGGCGTCGCTGGCCTGCCTGCTGTCAGGCAGCCTGTGGTCGCTGGCGCTGTCCCGCGTCGTTCAGGGCGTGGGCGCGGCCGGCATCATGAGCGTCAACACCGCGCTGGTGCGGCTCATCTATCCGCGGGCCATGCTGGGGCGCGGCGTGGCCATCAACTCGCTCACCGTGGCCAGTGCCTCGGTGGCCGGGCCCACGGTGGCGGCGGCCATCCTGTCGGTGGCGCCGTGGCCGGCGCTCTTCGTGCTCAACCTGCCGTTGGGGCTGCTGGTCATCGCGCTGGGCTACCGGGTGCTGCCGCACAACCCGGCGCCCACGCCCGAGCATCCGGCGCCGGCCGCGCCCGCGGTGCTGGACGTGCTGCTGAACATCGCGATGTTCAGCCTGGTGTTCCTGGGCGCCGACCTGCTGGGCGCGCGCCACGGCGCCGACGGCAGCCGGGCCGCCAGCGGCCTGGCGCTGCTGGCCGGCGGGCTGCTGGTCGCGGCGGTGTACCTGCGCCGGCAGTGGTTCCAGGCGGCGCCGCTGATGCCCATCGACCTGCTGCGCATTCCCATCTTCAGGCTGTCGATCGGCACCTCGGTGTGTGCGTTCGCGGGGCAGATGCTGGCCTTCATCGCGCTGCCCTTCCTGCTGCTCGACGGGCTGGGCCGCAGCCACCTGGTGGCCGGCCTGCTGATCACCGCCTGGCCGCTGGCCATCGTGGTGGTGGCCCCGATCGCCGGGCGGCTGATCGGCCGCTACCACAACGGGCTGCTGGGCGGCATCGGCCTGGGCGTGATGTCGCTGGGCCTGCTGCTGCTGGCGCTGCTGCCGGCCCACCCGTCCGATGCCGACATCGTCTGGCGCATGCTGCTGTGCGGCGCCGGCTTCGGGCTGTTCCAGTCGCCCAACAACCACACCATCGTCACCGCGGCGCCGCCGCGGCGCTCGGGCGCGGCCAGCGGCATGCTGGGCACCGCCCGCCTGACCGGCCAGACGCTTGGCGCGGTGCTGCTGGCGGGCATCTTCAGCGTGTTCGGCAGCCAGGACGGCCGCGGCGCCGTCATCGCGCTGGGGCTGGCGGCCACCTTCGCGGGCGTGGCCGGCTTGCTCAGCCTGCTGCGCGTGCGGCACACGGTAGCCGCCACCGCTTGAAGCTTGGAGTTACGCCGCGGGCTGCGCCTGGCGCACGCGCAGGCCGGCCAGCGCTTCCACGCGGCGCAGCAGTTCGCGGTCGTTCCAGGGCTTGCGGAAGATGCCGTACAGGCCCTGGCAGTCGCGCACATGGGCCTGCAGTTCGTCGTGGCCGGTGATGGCGATGATGGGCAGGTCTTCGGTGTCCTGGCTGCCTTGCACATGGGCGATCAGTTCCACGCCGCCCATGTTCGGCATTTCCAGGTCGGTGATCAGCACCGAGAAGAAGTCGCCGGGCAGCGCCGCCAGCGCCTCCTGGCCGTCGTTGGCCAGCACCACGCGGTAGCCGGCGCCTTCGAGCAGCTTGCGCAGCTTGGCCCGCACCACCGCGGAATCGTCGACCACCAGCAGGGCCGGCGGCTCGGCCGGCGCGGCAGGCACGGGGGCCAAGGGCTCGCCAGCCGCGGCCGCGGTCACCACCGCCGTGGTGGCGGCGGCCGACGCGGCGGCATCGGCAATGGCCTGGCGGGCGGCGTGGCGCGCCTCGGCCACCGGTTCGGCCCCGCTGCGCACCGAGCTGGTGCGCGGCGTCTCATCCCGGTTCGCGACCGCCTCTCCGCGCTTGCCCAGCAGCAGCAGCACCACGAAAAGCGCGCCCGCGATCAGCGTCGGCAGCAGGTAGGGGCCGAAGGCCTCCCAGGTTTGCGACCAGAACAGGTCGGGCGTTGGCAGGCGTAGGTTCATGGACGACATCCTGAGGGCACACGGCGAAGTGGTTACATCGACCGTTGGGGCGGTGTCTTGAGCACCGCGGGGCGGGCCGGCGCCATCCCCCCAAGGTCGGGATCGACGCCCCCATCCGGATGCCCTTCAATCGCGGGTCCACCCTTTTGCTGCCCACCCACCGTGAAGCCCTCCACCGCCCGCCCGCTGCACTGCATCGCCGGCGCCACCCTGCTGGCGGTGGCGGGCTGGGCGCAGGCAGCGATGCCCGGCGGGGTGACCACGCCGGGCGGCGAGGCAGAAACCATCGAGATGCTGCGCGCCGACGCCCAGCGTTACGAGTCAGGCGGCGCCGCGATGCAGCGCGACCCCGCTTTTGCCGCCGCGCTGTACTGCCGCGCCGCCAAGCTGGGCGATGCCGAATCGCAATACCACCTGGGCTGGATGTATGCCAACGGCCGCGGCGTCGAGCGCCACGACGGCTGGGCCGCCTGGTTCTTCGAGGCGGCAGCCGCGCAAGGCATTCCGCAGGCGCCCAACATGCTGCGGCTGCTGGGCGGCGTGGCCGCGGTGCAGCCCGAGTGCCTGAAGGACCCGGTGGCGCCGGCGCCCGATGCGGCCGCCGTGGCTGCGGCCGAAGCCGCGGCCGCCTCGGCCGCCGCGATGGAAAAGCTCAAGGCCAGCTCGCCCAAACCCATCGTCGAGATGGTGATGAAGATGGCGCCAGAGTTCGACGTCAATCCCGGCCTGGCGCTGGCCATCATCAAGGCCGAATCCAACTTCGATGCCCAGGCCGTCTCGCCCAAGAACGCGATGGGCCTGATGCAGCTGATCCCCGAGACGGCCGAGCGCTTCCGGGTGAAAAACGCGTTCGACCCCAAGCAGAACATCCGCGGCGGCCTGGCCTACCTGCGCTGGCTGCTGGCCTACTTCGAGGGCGACGTGAGCCTGGTGGCCGCCGCCTACAACGCCGGCGAAGGCACGGTCGAGCGGTACCAGGGCGTGCCTCCGTACACCGAGACCCGCGCCTACGTGAAGCGGGTGCTGGGCTTCGTCGGCGCGCTGGCGCACCCGTTCGACGCGCGGGTCACGCAGCCCTCGCCCAAGCTGCCCAGGACGCGCACCGTCGCGCAGCCCTGAGCCGGGCAGGCCCTTCAGACCATAAGCGCGCCTGATGGTGCGCGGGCAATTCACGATGCCGTAGGTGCCGCAGGCTCCCTAGCATGGGGGCTCGTTGTTCACCCCGCCTCGCCGGCACCGAAAGGATCTCCCGCATGCGCACCTCGCACCGACTGGCCTTCGCCTTTGCCACCACCGCCGCGCTGTGCGGCACGGCGGCCGCCCAGACGCCGCCCACGCTCGACAAGATCAAGTCCAGCGGCACGATGACCGTGGCTTACCGCGAATCGTCGATCCCGTTCTCGTACCTGGGTGGCGACACGCAGCCGGTGGGCTTCGGCTGGGAGATCTGCCAGCGCGTGGTGGCCGAGGTGAAGAAGGCCACCGGCCGTGCCGACCTGAAGGTGAACCACCAGGCGGTGACTTCGCAGAACCGCATCCCGCTGCTGGCCAACGGCACCATCGACATCGAGTGCGGCTCCACCACCAACAACAGCGACCGCGCCAAGCAGGTGTCGTTCGCGATCAACTACTTCTACACTGGCACCCGCTTCCTGGTGAAGGCCGACTCGGGCATCAAGTCGATCGCCGACTTGAAGGGCAAGAAGGTGGTGTCCACCACCGGCACCACCAACTACCAGCTGCTGCGCAAGCTCAACACCGAGCAGAACCTGGGCTTTGAGCTGCTGGCCGCCAAGGACCACGCCGAATCGGCCCTGATGGTGCAAAGCGGCCGCGCCGATGCCTTTGGCATGGACGACATCCTGCTGTACGGCCTGCGTGCCGGCGCGCAGAACCCGGCCGAGCTGGCCGTGGTGGGCGATGCGCTGCAGGTGGAGCCCTACGCCATCATGGTGCGCAAGGACGACGCCGCCTTCAAGAAGCTGGTGGACGACACGCTGGCCGGGCTGATGAAGAGCGGCGAATTCGAGACGCTCTACAAGAAGTGGTTCCAGTCGCCCATCCCGCCCAAGGGCATCAACCTGGCGGCGCCGATGAGCAAGGAGCTGGCCGACAACCTGAAGAACCTGTCGGACAAGCCGGCACTCTGAGCGAAAGTCGAGCGGGCGATGAGCGAAGGCCTGGGCGTGGTCGGGGTGCTGGGCGGCATGGGGCCGCTGGCCACCATCGACTTCATGCGCAAGATGATCGAGGCCACGCCGGCCACCTCCGACCAGGAGCATGTGCCGGTGGTGGTGAGTTCCATCCCGCAGGTGGCCGACCGCACCGCCGCCTTCCGCGGCGAAGGCGATTCGCCGCTGGCGGCGATGGTGGCCAGCGGGCGCCGGCTGGTGGATGCCGGCGCCGGCCTGATCGTCATGCCCTGCAACACCGCCCACCTGTGGTGGGACGCGCTGGCGCCCGCCCTGGGCCTGCCGATGCTGCACCTGGTGGACGCAGCGCTGGCCGAGGGCGTGGCGCGCTTCGGCACCGGTGCCCGGCTGGGACTGCTGGCCACCGACGCCACTATCGCCTCGGGCTTGTACCCCAACCGCACACCGGCGGGCAGCGGCCTGCAGTGGCTGCTGCCCACCGCGGTGGAGATGCTGCAGGGCGTGATGCCCGGCATCGCCGCCGTCAAGGCCGGCGACCTGCCAGCCGCCCGCGGCCTGCTGCTGCCGGTGGCCGAAGCGCTGGCCCGGCGCGGCGCCCAGGCCCTGGTGCTGGGCTGCACCGAGATTCCGCT
>NZ_CAXFDV010000846.1:0-5474 GCF_964001545.1 uncultured Aquincola sp. | reverse complement strand
TCATCATGCTGCGGTAGCCCGAGTCCACACGCTCCACCTCACGCGCCACGAGGCCGTAGCACACGTAGTTGAGGCCGGCGCCGCCGTACTGCTCAGGAATCGTGGCGCCCAGCAGGCCCAGCTCGCCCATCTCGCGGAAGATGGCCGGATCGGTTTTTTCGTGGCGGAAGGCTTCCAGCACCCGCGGCGCCAGGCGGTCCTGGCAATAGGCGCGGGCGGCGTCGCGCACCGAGCGTTCGTCGTCGGTCAGCTGCTGGTCCAGCAGCAGCGGGTCGTCCCAGTGGAAGCTGGCGCGGGTGTTCGAAGAAGTCATTTCGTTGTCTCTCGTGATGCAGGTGGACCTGCCCGGAATCTACGCCCCAAATCGGCGCAGGGCAAACGACTTGTGTGCAAGCACATGTGCGTAACATGCACTCCGAAAACCCCGGAGTGCTCGCCATGCTGCGCAGAAAGATCCCCTCGCTGGGCGCCCTGGCGGCGTTCGAGTCCGCCGCCCGCCACCAGAGCTTCACCGCCGCGGCCGACGAGCTGGCGGTCACGCAAAGCGCCGTCTGCCGGCAGATCGCCACGCTGGAAGACTTCGTGGGCGTCAAGTTGTTCCGCCGCACCCGCCGCGGCGTGCTGCTGACGGAAGCCGGCGTCAACTACAGCCGCAGCGTGCGCGACCGGCTGGACGACGTGGAGCGCGACACGCTGGAGGTGATGGCCAAGGGCGGCCTGGGCGGCTCGCTGGAGCTGGGCGTGGTGCCCACCTTCGCCACCCAGTGGCTGGTGCCGCGGCTGCCCGACTTCCAGCGCCAGCACCCGGGCATCACCCTGCACTTCGTGCCGCGCACCCGCCCCTTCCTGTTCGACGACAGCACGCTGCACGCCACCATCTACGCCGGCCCGGCGGGCTGGCCGGGCACCGAATCGCAGCTGCTGATGCACGAGGCCATGGTGGCGGTGGCCAGCCCGCAGCTGGTGCCGCACGACCTGGCGCCGGCCGACCTGGCCGGCTACACCCTGCTGCAGCCCAGCACCCGGCCGCATGCCTGGCGCCAGTGGTTCGCCGCCCAGGGCGTGACCGTGCCCAACGACATGGCCGGGCCGCGCATGGAGCTGTTCTCCATGCTGGCCAAGGCGGCCGTGCACGGGCTGGGTGTGGCGCTGATCCCGCGGCTGCTGATCGAGGACGACCTGGCCGCCGGCACGCTGCGCCAGGTGGTGCCGTTCGAGTGGATCAGCGACCGCTCCTACTACCTCATCCACCCGCAGGCGCCGACGCAACGGCAGGCGCTGGCCGCCTTCAGCAGCTGGCTGCAGGCGCAGACGGCGCCCTACCGGTCGGCGGGGGCGGCGGCCTCCTGAGCGGGCGCCGGCCGCAGCATCAGCACGCGGGCGCGTCCTGGTGGGGGCGGTGCCCGCGGCCATGGGCACGCAGCCAGCGCTGCAGGCCCTGGGCGCCTCCGCGCAGGGCTGCGGCGGCCAGCGCGATGGGGCCGCGGGCAGGCCGGGGTACGGCAGTCGCGGGGCTGAAGGGCCGCGGCTGCACGCAACGCTCCACATGCAGCATCGTGCGTTCGCACGGCTCGCTCCAGGGGTCGCGCTGGCGGTCGACCGAAAAACCCATGCGCTCCACAAAAGCGAGCATGCGGGCATTGCAGGCCAGCACGTCGCCATGCAGCCAGTGCAGGCCTTCGTCGGCGGCGCGTTGCAGCAGCTGGCTCATCAGCTGCCGGGCCACGCCAGTGCCGCGCCAGGCGTCGGCCACCGAGATGGCGAACTCGGCCTGCGTGCCGGTGCAGTCCACCACGTAGCGGGCTTCGCCCACCAGCACCTCGCCGCCATCCACCCGCAGGCTGGCCACCAGCACCTGCTGGCGCGGCGTGGCGGTGCCGGCCAGCACCGCCAGCAGCCCCGGCGTGCAGCCGCGCACCACGGCATGAAAGCGCATCTGCTGCGATGGGGGCGACAGGTTTTCCACATAGCGCGCCAGCCGTGGCTGGTCGTCCGGCGCCACCGGCCGCACCTGCGGCGGCGGGCGCAGCGGGTGGTGGTGCAGCTGCGCCTGGGGCAGGCAGTCGTGGGGCAGCAGGTAGGCGGTGTGGAACATGTCGCAACTCCTCTCTGGCGATGGAGCGCAGTGTTCGCAGCCGCCCGCGGCCCGTCCTTCACCGGCCTGAAGAACACCTGAAGCGTGCTGAATTCACGACTCGCCGTTTGGCCGGCACGCCGGCTTCAGAACGCTTCAGCCCCGTCTTCAGGCGCTTGAAGGACACCCGCCGGCCCAAGCGCAACAGTCGGTCGCCAGGGCTTCCCGCAGGCAGCCCGCCCACAGCCGGCCCGTGACCGGCGACGACCAGGAGGCCTTCATGCACCCGTTTCCGCCCCCTGCCCCGCCCGGGGCCTTGTTCCTCGACTGGCCGGATCTGGCCGGCCTGGCCGTGCTGCTGGTGGCCGCCGTGGCGCTGGTGGCCTATGCGCTGGCCTGCTGGGTGGTGGCCCAGCGCTTCACGCGGGCGCGGCGCCGGCGGCCGGCGCTGGCCGACCAGCACCCGGCGCTGCACCAGGCGGTGGTGCGCTTTCCGGCACGCGACGGCCGGGCCACCATCCAGGGCTGGTACCTGCCCGCACGCCACGGCGCCGGCGCGGTGGTGTTCGTGCACGGCAAGGACGCCTGCCGCGGCGACGAGCTGAAGTCGCCCACCTATGCGCTGGCGCAGTCCCTGCACGCGCGGGGCCTGTCGGTGCTGATGATCGACCTTCGTGGCCACGGCGACAGCAGCGACGCCCGCCTGACCTACAGCGAGCATGAGCGGCACGACGTGCTGGGCGCGGTCGACTTCCTGCGCACCAAGGGCTACGCCGCCGGGCGCATCGGGCTGCTGGGCGCGTCGATGGGCGCTTCGGCCGCGCTGCGGGCGGCGGCGGCGGAGCCGTCGGTGGGCGGCGTGGTGGCGGACACGCCCTTCGCCGATTTCGGCGCCATGCTGCAGACGCAGTTCCACCGCCTCACCGGGCTGCCGATGTGGTTCATGCCCGGCGCGCTGCTGCTGGGCCGGCTGCTGTCAGGCGTGCAGGCGCTGCAGGTGCGGCCGGTGGACGAGATGCCCCGGCTGCGCGGGCGGCCGGTGCTGGTCATCCATTCGCAGGCCGACCCCTTCATTCCGCTGGCGCACGGCCGCATGCTGGCGCGCGCCGCCGGCGGCCGGCTGTGGGTGACGCAGGCGCCCCGCCACATCGGCAGCTACCTGGCGATGCAGCAGGCCTACACCGCGGTGGTGGGCGACTTCTTCAGCCGCCACCTGCTGGGCGATGCGGCCGCTCAGGCGCCCACTGCGGTCGAAGCCGGCGCGCTCGGCGACGGCGTGGCGGCGCCGGTGGCCATCGCATGACCGCGCTGCAGTTCGGCCAGCAGCCGCGGAAACACGTCGGTGGCTGCATCGCGTCCGATGAACAGGTCCATGTGCGCATAGCCCTTGAAGACGTGGCGTGTGTAGAGCTTCGGATCGTTGTGCAGGCGCAGCCAGGCCAGCGTGCGCGCCGAGGTCTCGGGGTAGAAGATCTGGTTGAGCTCGCCCACCACGAAGCTGATGGGCAGTGCCAGCCGTTTCACGTCGCCGGGGCTGTTCAACCAGGTGTCGGCGCCGTCGGCATCGACCACGCGCTCCTGGTTCATCATCAGGGCCAGCTGCTCGAATGGCTTGATGGCGATGCGACCGAACCATTCCCGCATCGCCACATGGGTGGCCTGGTCGAGCTGACGATGGGTGTATGAGGGCCCGAAGATCGAGAAGATGCGCTTGCACACGGGGTTGGTGCACTGCTCGCCTTCAGGCACCGGCACGTTCCACAGCACGGTGTCGATCGCGTAGTCCTGGTCGCTGGGCGGCTGGCTGCGCACCACGATGTCGAAGCCGTTCTTGAACTCGCTCATGCCGCCCAGCAGGCGCGGCAGGTCGATGTCGGTCTTGAGGTAGCTCAGCCAGTTGGTCACCGGGTGCAGCGTGAGCTGCGAGCTGATGACCGAGCGCACGCCGCGCAGGCCGCGCAGCATCGCCATCAGCAGGCTCATCGAGCCTACGCAGTGCACGATGGCCTGCAGGTCGGGCGCGCCGGTGGCCTGGAGGATGAAGTCCACCGCCGCGGGCCAGTCCTGCAGCGCGATGTCGTCGATGGTGTAGTCGGCGATCGGGCTGCCTGAATCGGGGCTGGCGCGGTAGTCGAACAGCCACACGTCATAGCCGTGGGCGCACAGGAACTCCACCAGGTTCTGGTCCACCGTGTCGGCCGCGAACGAAGAGGCGGTGACCGAAAAACCCGGCGCCAGCACCACCGGCCCCAGCGCTCCGCCCTGGTAGCGCGTGAGCCGGGCGGCAAAGCCGCGCGGCAACGGCAGCGCATGCACCTGCGGCGTGGGCGCCTTGAGCACCCGGCGCACCCGCTGGGCGTCGTCCTGCCCCGGGAAGTTCTCCAGGTCGGCCAGCAGGCCACCGTAGGCACGGAACAGCGTCTCGCCGAAGAAGCCGGCGAACTTGGCCAGGTACAGCCGCGAGATGGCGCCGCGCACCTTCGGAAAGCGGTTGAGCAGGTCGCCAACCCAGCCCGGCTGCGGCGCCAGCTGCACGCTGGACGCCTGCCAGGCCAGGTCCTGCAGGTCGAGCGTGAGCATGCCCACGGCCACCCGCGCGCCGTTGCCCGAAGGCTGGGCCGCGTCCACCTCGTGCACCTGGACGAAGAGCGTGGTCACGTCGCTCCACACGTTGGAGCCCTCGCGCTGGTGCAGCACCTTGTGGCCCTGGAAGTGCAGCGGCGTGCCGCCGTCGCGGGCCAGCTGCATGTCGTAGGTCATGGTCCAGGTGTCCACCTGGCGGGCATCCACCGGCAGCAGCTGGAAGCGACCCCGCGCGACCTTCAGCGGCGTGGGCGACAGCGCCGGGCAATGCACCTCGCCGGTGATGTCGGCCGCATGCAGCGGGTCGTTGACCAGGGTGTAGAGGCAGCTGGTGGCGATGGTCAGGCGGAAGTCCATCGTCTGGCCGTCGGCCCGGCCCCAGGCGGCGCCCAGCTCGTAGTCGGGCTCGGCCGCCGGCTCGCCCGGCGGGCCCGGGGGTACCACGCAGGCCCAGCCGTGCATGGTCTCGGTGAACTGGAAAGTGGGCGACAGCAGCGTCGGCTTGTCGCGGATCACTTCCTTGAGCAGGGCTTCGCCCACCTCGATGGCGCCGTCTTCCAGCGCCTCCTCGATCTTCTTGAGCAGGCCTTCGATGCCGCCCATCAGGCCCTGCAGATCGTGCCCCAGGCGCTGCAAGAGGCTTTCATGCGCGGGGGCCGGTGCCGGCGCGGGAGCCGGCACGGGCGGCAGCGGCCCGGCCGCGGCCAGGCCGAGGTCCAGCGTCCAGCCGCGCGCCTGCGCCAGCAGGGCCACGGTGCGCTCGGCCACCGAAGCGATGGTCAGCAGCGGGTTCACGCCCACCGGCCCGGGCATCACC
>NZ_CAXFDV010000845.1:0-4008 GCF_964001545.1 uncultured Aquincola sp. | reverse complement strand
CGCCAAGTTCCTGGCGACCATTCCGCTGGGCCGCTTCAGCACCGCGCTGGACGTGGCCAATGCGGCGCTCTACCTGGCCAGCGACGAGGCCGCGTTCATCTCGGGCGTCTGCATCGAGGTGGACGGCGCAAGATGTGTCTGACCTGATAACAACACGCTGAGGAGACAAGCCCATGCAACGTAGAAAGTTCATCACCCGCGCCGCGATCGGCAGCGCCGCCGCAGGCACCTTGGCCGCGCCGGCTCTTGCGCAAGGCCAGCATCCCGAGATCCGCTGGCGCCTGGCCAGCAGCTACCCCAAGACGCTGGACACCATCTACGGCGCGGTCGACCTGGCGGTCAAGCGGGTGGCCGAGCTGACCGACGGCCGCTTCAAGATCAGCCTGCATGCGGCCGGTGAACTGGTGCCGCCGCTGCAGGTGCTGGACGCGGTGATGGACGGCACCGTGGAAGCCGGCCACAGCGCCAGCTACTTCTACATCGGCCGCGACCCGGCCTTCGGCTTTGGCACCGCGATGCCCTTCGGCCTGAATACCCGCGGCCAGAACGCCTGGCTGTACGAAGGCGGTGGCAACGACCTGCTCAACGAGTTTTATGCCGGCTTCGGCCTGTACCACCTGCCCATCGGCAACACCGGCGCGCAGATGGCCGGCTGGTACCGCAAGGAGATCAAGACCGTCGAAGACCTGAAGGGTCTGAAGTTCCGCATCGGCGGTCTGGGCGGCATGGTGCTGTCCAGGCTGGGCGTGGTGCCGCAGCAGCTGGCCGCCGGCGACCTGTACCCGTCATTGGAAAAAGGCGTGATCGACGCCGCCGAGTTCGTGGGCCCCTACGACGACGAGAAGCTCGGCCTGCACAAGGTGGCCAAGTTCTATTACTACCCCGGCTGGTGGGAAGGCTCGGCCACGCTGCCGCTGTTCATCAACCAGAAGGCCTGGGCCTCGCTGCCGCCGATGTACCAGGCGGCCATCAAGGCCGCTGCAGCCGAGGCCAACCAGTGGAGCACCGCCAAGTACGACATCGGCAACCCGGCCGCCCTCAAGCGGCTGGTGACGGGCGGTGCCCAGCTGCGCGCCTTCCCCAAGGCGGTGATGGACGCCAGCTACACCGCCGCCGGCCAGCTGTACACCGAGCTGGCCGACAAGAGCCCGGCCTTCAAGAAGATCCACGCCCACTGGGCCAGGTTCAGGGACGAGCAGCTGCTGTGGCAGCAGTTCTGCGAGCAGCCTTTCGACAACTACATGGCCAGCATGCGCCGCCGCAGCTGAGCCCGACGCAGACGACAAAAAGCCCGGGCGTGCCCGGGCCTTCTGCCAGTGAAAGAAGCGAGGGTCGGGCCTGGCCCGATCCATCAGTTGCAGCGACCGCCCGCGCCTAGCAGGCCGCCTGCCACTGCGCCGCCCACGGTGCCTGCAGTACTGCCCCCGCTCAACACCGAACCGGCCACGCCGCCGACGCCGGCGCCCACGGCCGTGCCCTTCTGGCAATCGCTCATGCTGGAACAGCCGGTGGCCAGCACCGCCGTCACCAGGCCAGCCACCAGGATTGCGCCGCGCTGCAAGGTCTTCATGAGAAGGTCTCCGTGAAAGTGATGGCACAAGCTTAGGCAGCAGGCCCTTCCTGCAACAGAAGCACACGCCTTGCGCGCGTGTCGGACAGGCCCGACAAAGGCTTGCCAGCGCCTGCGCTTCAACCTGCTGGCGGCGCCTGGCGCTCTGTTGGGCGGATCACCGACACCACGATGGTGATCAGCGTCAGCGGCAGCACGAAGCCCAGCATCAGGTGGCTGAAGGCCGGCAGCGCATCGTGGTGCTGGGCCCGCAGCACCAGGTAGGCGGTGTAGGCCGCGTAGTAGGCCAAAAACACCGCGCCTTCCCAGCGCGCGATCTGCCGCCCGGTGAAGAAGAACGGCAGGCAGGCGAAGGCCACGGCGATCATCACCCAGATGTCGAAGTGCAGCAGCGAAGGCGGCACCGTGAGCCCCTGTGGCCCCAGCAACGCCGACAAGCCCAGGCAGCCCAGCAGGTTGAAGGTGCAGCTGCCCACCACGTTGCCCACGGCGATGTCGCGCTGGCCACGCACGGCGGCCATCACCGAGGTGGCCACCTCGGGCAGCGAGGTGCCGGCGGCCACCACGGTCAGGCCGATCACCAGGTCGCTGACACCCAATGCCTGGGCCAGGGTCACGGCCGCGTCCACCAGCCAGTTGGAGCCGAGCACCAGCAGCACCAGCCCGCCGATCACCAGCAGCAGCTGCAGGGCCCAATGGCCGCCCGCATGCCCCGCGCCGCTGTCTTCGCTGGCGGCCTGGGCCGACGCCTCGCGCCGCGACTGGATGACCAAAGCCGCCGTGTAGGCGATGAGCAGGCCCACCAGCCACAGCCCATCGAGCCGGCTGAGCGTGCCGTCCAGCCCCAGCGCCAGCAGCAGCACCGATGCGCCGATCATGATGGGCACCTCCTGGCGGATGACCTGCCGCGCCACCGTCAGCGGCACGATCAGCGCCGAGATGCCCAGGATGAACAGCACGTTGAAGATGTTGCTGCCCACCACGTTGCCCACCGCGATGTCGGTGCGGCCGCTGAACACGGCGCCCAGCGATACCGCGGTTTCGGGCGCGCTGGTGCCGAAGGCCACCACCGTCAAGCCCACCACCAGCGGCGACAGGCCCCAGGCCAGCGCCAGCCGCGAAGCCCCGCGCACCAGCAGCTCGGCGCCCGCCACCAGGGCCACCAGGCCCGCCACGAACCAGACCAGCGTCATCCACGCGCTCCTTTGGCAAGAAGCACCAGTGTCACATGGCATGACGCGCATCAAGGCGCCTCAGGCCCCGGCCTGCGAGCATGGGCGGATGACACCACCGCTCGCGCCCCGCGCCCTGCAGGACACCCGCCGCCATGCGGTGCGCCGCATCGGCCTGCTGCAACCGCTGTACTGGCTGGCCCTGGGCTGGCGCGACCTGCGCCGCTGCCCCGCCCCCGGCCTGCTGCATGGCCTGGCGCTGGCCGCCTTCGGCCTGCTGCTGGCACTGGTGGCCCACCGGCAGTTCTGGCTGCTCACCGGCGCCTTCACCGGCTTTTTGCTGGTGGGTCCCATCGTGGCCACGGGGCTTTACCAGGTGAGCCGCCGGCTGGAGCGTGGCGAGCCGGCCGACCTGGGCAGCGCGCTGCAGGTGTGGGTGCCCAACGATGGCCGCCTGGTGGTGTTCGGCGTGCTGCTGGCCTTTGCCGGCACCGGCTGGGTGGTCACCTCGGCGGCGGTGATCACCGGCCTGTCGCCCGAGCCGATCACCGACCCGCTGATGTTTCTGCGCCGCGTGGTGCTGGCCGAGCAGGGCTGGCTGTTCGAGGTGTGGCTGGGGGTGGGCGCGTTGCTGGCGGCGCCGGTGTTCGCTTCCAGCGTGGTGGCCATTCCGCTGCTGCTGGACCGGCGCATCGGCATCCTGGGCGCGGTGTTCACCAGTTGGCGCGCGGTACTGGAGAACCCGGCGCCGCTGGCCTTGTGGGCGGTGCTGCTCACCGGCCTTACGGTGCTGGGCATGCTGCCCGCGATGCTGGGCCTGGTGGTGGTGGCCCCCTGGCTGGCCCATGCCAGCTGGCATGCCTACCGCGACCTGGTGGCACCGGAGCAAGCCTGATGTTCGGCTTCACCGAAGAACAGTTCGCCTGGTTCGGCATGACCTTCGGCCTGGGCGCCTTCATGCTCTACATGGTCTTCATCATCCTGAATCTGGCGCGCGAGTCGAAGGCCGGGCGGTTCGGCACCTTCGTGTTGCTGCTGGGGCTGGGCTTGGGGCTGGTGGGGTTTGCGGCCAAAGGGGTCATCAAGTTCTTCTTGTCCGGGATCGAGTGAGGTTCTGACTCGGCTTGTCTGGATGCGCTTGTGCGCTGGGCAGGTGCGGTGCTTACCTCCGGGACTGTCCCCCGGCTTCGGCCCGCTGGGCCGAAGCCTCCTCCTTTATGTCCCTGCGGCAAGCACCCCACCTGCCCTGACCCTGGCAGGCGCCGG
>NZ_CAXFDV010000844.1:0-9618 GCF_964001545.1 uncultured Aquincola sp. | reverse complement strand
CGGATCTCGGCGCGCTCGGCCCGGATGGTGATGGAGCCCTGGGTGATGACCACGTTGCCGTTGAACACCACCACCTGCTTGAGCATGTCCACCGTGCCGGGCTTGTCGGCATCGATGGTGATGGGCTGGTTGCGGTCAGCCCGGGCGGCCTGCGCGGACGGCAGCGCGCCAGCCAGCGCCCCGAAGGCGGCGGCCAGCATCGCTGCGCGGCGCAGCCCGGTGACAAGTGACAGGCGGTGGGTGTGGGTGGTCATAAAGGCATGAAACTTGCATGCCCATTCTAGCCACAGTTTCCGCCGCCACCTGACGGCATTCTTTCAAACGCCGTGGCGGCTCAGCCGGCCTTGCGCGCCATCTGAATCAGCGCATCGGTCACCGCCAGCGCCCGCTCGGGCGAGCCGGCCAGCGAAGGCGCGGTGAACCAGCGGCCGGCCACGCCGATCGAGGGCACGCCGTCGATCTTGTAGGCCTCGGACAGCGCCTTGCCCTGGCGCACCTTGGTGGCCACGCCGAACGACTTGTAGGCCTCGGCGAACTTGGCGCCGTCCACGCCGTTCTGGGTCATGAACTCGACGATGTCGGCTTCCTTGTCCAGGCGCTTGCGCTGCACGTGGATGGCCGCGAACACCTTGCGGTGCATGGCTTCCACCTGGCCCATGGCTTCCAGCGCGTAGAAGATCTTGGCGTGCGTCTCGTGCATGGCCGAGAAGCTCACCGGCACGCGGCGGAAGGCCACCGTGTCGGTCGGCAGCTTCTTCGACCAGGCGTCCAGCGAAGGCTCGAAGGCGTTGCAGTGCGGGCAGCCGTACCAGAAGAACTCGACCACATCCACCTTGCCGCCGCTGGCCACGGGCGCGGGCGAAGACAGCTTCACGTAGTCCTTGCCCTCCACCGGGGCACCGCCCTGCGCGTGGGCGGTGTGGCCGGCCAGGCCCAGGCCCAGGGCCAGGCCGGTGCCCGCGGCGCGGGCGGTGAAGTCACGACGGTTCATGCGGTTCCTCTTGATTCAATGGGGGCGCGCGCAGGCGCCAGCAGGTGGACTGTGCAGGCACGCGCAAAGTTTCGCCGGGCAGGGTGTATCAGCGTTCCACCCGCACCAGCGCCGCCTCGGTGCCCGTGCCTTGCAGGCGTTGTTGCGCCGCCTCGGCGTCGTCCTTCTGGTCGAACGGGCCCAGGCGCACGCGGTAAACGGTACGGCCGGATTGCTCCCGCTCGGTGACACGGGCCGCCAGGCCCTGCATCGCCAGCTTGGCGCGCTGCTGTTCGGCATCTTCCGGCTTGGCAAAGGCACCCGCCTGCACGAAGTAGGTGAACGCATCGCCGCCCGACTTGGTGGACCGCGAGGCCGAAGCGGCGCCGCCGCCCTGGCCCGAGAGGATGGCGGCGGGGTCGCGGGTGGAGCCCGTCTGCGGCGCCGGCGAAGGTGCAGGGGCGGGCGCTGGCTCCGCGGCCGGTGCCGGCGTGGGCGCGGGTACCGCCGGCTGGGCCGGGTAGGCCGGCGCCGGCTGCACCGTGCCCGAGGCGCTGCGCGGCGGCTTGCCGGCCAGCGGCGCGTTCGGGTCCCAGTTCTTGTTCTTCTCGGCTTCGGCCGCGTCCTGGTCGGCCGAGCGCTGCGGCACCTTGTTGACGAAAGGCACCGGCACCTTGGTGACGTACAGCGCCACACCCAGGGCCAGCGCCAGGCCGACCAGCAGGCCGACGATGAGGCCCATCACGAAGCCTCCGCGTTGCGCTTTCATGCGGGTTCCTTCTGGGCTTCTTCGGCCCGGTTCATGGATTCGGGCGCACTCACGCCCAGCAGCGACAGCGCATTGCGCAGCACCTGGCGGGTGGCCGCCAGCAGCGCCAGGCGGGCGCGGGCCAGCTCGGCGTCGTCCACCAGGAAGCGCTCGGCCGCGTAGTAGCTGTGGAAGGCGGCGGCCACGTCACGCAGGTAGAAGGCCACGTCGTGCGGTGCCAGGCTGGCGGCGGCGCGGCTGAGCATGGCCGGGTAATCGGCCAGCTTGAGCATCAGCGACAGCTCGGTGGGCGCCACCAGGCGCGACAGGTCGGCCTGCGCCAGCTCGGCCACGTTGGCCTTGGCCAGCACCGAGCAGATGCGCGCATGCGCGTACTGCACGTAGAACACCGGGTTCTCGTCGTTCTGCTTGAGCGCCAGGTCGATGTCGAAGGTGAATTCGGTGTCGGCCTTGCGGCTGATCAGGAAAAAGCGCACCGCGTCGCGGCTGGTCCAGTCGATCAGGTCGCGCAGCGTCACGTAGCTGCCGGCGCGCTTGCTGATCTTGACCTCGGCACCGTCGCGCACCACGCGCACCATGGTGTTGAGCACGTAGTCGGGGTAGCCCTGCGGAATGCCGACGTTGGCCGCCTGCAGGCCGGCACGCACACGGGCGATGGTGCCGTGGTGGTCGGTGCCCTGGCAGTTGATCACCTTGGTAAAGCCACGCTCCCACTTGGCGATGTGGTACGCGACGTCGGGCAGAAAGTAGGTGTAGCTGCCGTCGGACTTGCGCATCACGCGGTCCTTGTCGTCACCGTAGTCGGTGCTCTTGAGCCACAGCGCGCCGTCCAGCTCGTAGGTCTTGCCGGCGGCCACCAGGCGGTCCACCGTCTGGTTGACGCGGCCCGAGGTGTACAGGCTGCTTTCCAGGTAGTAGCTGTCGAACCGGACGCCGAAGGCCTGCAGGTCCAGGTCCTGCTCATGCCGCAGGTAGGCCACCGCGAACTGGCGGATGCCGTCCAGGTCTTCGGGGTCGCCGGAGGCGGTGAACTCGCGGTCGTCGGCCTTGACCGTCTTGCGGGCCAGGAAGTCGGCCGCGATGTCGGCGATGTAGTCGCCGTTGTAGGCCGACTCGGGCCAGCCCTCTTCGCCGGGCTTCAGGCCGCGGATGCGCGCCTGGGTGGAGGCGGCCAGCGTGGCGATCTGCACGCCCGCGTCGTTGTAATAGAACTCGCGGGTGACGTCGAAGCCCTGCGTCTGGAACAGGTGGCTCAGGCTGTCGCCCAGCGCGCCCTGGCGGGCATGGCCCACGTGCAGCGGGCCGGTGGGGTTGGCCGAGACGAATTCCACCATCAGCTTGCGGCCGTTGGCCGGCTGGCGGCCGAAGCGTTCGGCGCCTTCCAGCACCTCGCGCACCACGGCCTGCTTGGCGGCTTCCTTCAGGCGCAGGTTGATGAAGCCGGGGCCGGCGATTTCCAGCGCCGATACCCACTGCTGCACGGCGGGCTGACGCTGCAGCGCCGCCACCAGCGCCTGCGCCAGCTCGCGCGGGTTCTTCTTCAGGCCACGGGCCAGCTGCATCGCCACGGTGACGGCAAAGTCTCCATGGGCGGCCTGCTTGGGGGATTCGAACTCGAGGGTGTCGAGCGGGGGAACTTGGGGGCCGGGTTCGGGGGCCAGTTCCGCGACTGCTGCGCGCAAGGCGGCGAGCAAGTCCTGCTTGGCTTGGATCATGGCGGCGATTCTAAGGTGGGGGGTGCGGCCGCGCCGGCTCAAGCGCATGGCCCCGAGGCCGAAGAAGCCGGGTGATGCTTGCCGCCGACCGAACCACCTTGCTGCCCGCGGGCACGCTGCCACTGCCGGCGCCCGCGCCGGCCCCGGCAGACCCCCACCTGCCTGCCGCCATCGGCAAGTACCGGGTGAGCCGCCGCCTGGGCGAAGGCGCCACCAGCGAGGTGTTTCTGGCGCGCGACGAATTCCACCAGCGCGACGTGGCGCTCAAGCGCGTGAGCCTGCCTGCGCACGACGGTGGCGCCGAGCCGCGTTACTTCGAAAAATTCTTTGCCGCGGAGGCGGCCCTGGTAGGCCGGCTGCAGCACCCCAACGTGGTGCAGATCTACGACGCGGTGGAAGACCCGGTCGCGCCCTACCTGGTGATGGAGTACGTGCCCGGCCACACGCTGCGGCGCTTTTGCCGCGCCGACCAGCTGCTGTCGCTGGAGCAGATCGTGGAAATCGGCTTCAAGTGCGCGATGGCGCTGGGTTATGTGTATCGGCAGGGCCTGATCCACCGCGACGTGAAGCCGGCCAACCTGCTGGCGGTGGTCGAGGGCGACCAGGTCATCGACGTCAAGGTGACGGACTTCGGCAGCGTGCTCAACCTGCGCTCGGACCGCACGCAGATCTTTCGCGTGGGATCGCTGGCCTACATGTCGCCCGAGCAGCTGGACGGCAGCACGCTGGACTGCCGGGCCGACATCTATTCGCTGGCGGCGGTGCTCTACCACCTGATCGCCGGGCGGCCGCCCTTCGAGGCAGACACGCAGCCGGCGATCATGCATCAGATCTACAACCAGGCGCCCGCCTCGCTGACCACGCTGCGCGATGGCGTGCCGCCCGCGCTGGACCACCTGGTGCTGGGCGCGCTCGCCAAGCAGCGCGATGACCGGCCAGCCGACTGGGACGCATTCGCCCAGGGGCTGTCGGCCCTGGTGGCCAACCGCGAAGTGCCGCGCGGCAAGCTGCAGGGCGTGCTCGATTCCGAGCGCTTCACGCTGCTTCGCAGCCTGGAGTTCTTCGCCGGCTTCGGCGACGTGGAGCTGTGGGAAGTGGTGCATCGCGCCCGCTGGCAGCGCTTCAAGTACGGCCATGCCCTCTACAAGCGCGGGCAGGAAGGCAACACCTTCCACATCGTGGCGCAGGGCGCGGTGGACGTGTACCGCGAAGGCAACCGCGTGGCCCAGCTGGGCGCCGGCACCTCGGTGGGCGAGATGGCTTACCTGGCGCCCAACCCGGAGCTGCGGCGCCACAGCGCCGACGTGCTGGTGACCGCGCCCACCACCACCGTCTCGTTCACGCCCGAGACGCTGGAACAGTTGTCCGTCGGCACCCGGCACCTGTTCGACAAGGCCTTCATCCGCGTGCTGGTGCGCCGGCTGCATGCCGCGCACGAACAGCTGGCCCATCCGCGCCGCATCCTGTAACTTGCGCGGGCCGCCCGGGGCGTCCACCGGGCGGTGGCCTGCGGCGTTGAACGCGGGTCTACCACCCCTTGTGAGGAGAGCCCATGAAATCGCTGTTGTCCGCCGCCGCCCTGTGCCTGACCGCCGCCCTGTGTGCCCAGCCCGCCCTGGCGGCCGATGAAGCCAAGGCGCCCACCGCGCAGCAAAGCAAGATGAAGACGTGCAACGCCGACGCCAAGGACTTGAAGGGCGACGAGCGCAAGGCCTTCATGAAGACCTGCCTGTCGGCCAAGGCCGAGCCTGCCACCCAGCAGGACCGCATGAAGCAGTGCAACGCCGACGCCACGGGCAAGAAGGGCGACGAGCGCAAGGCCTTCATGAAGGAATGCCTGTCGACGAAGAAGTCTGGATAACTGCAGCCCCCAAGCTCGCTACGCTCGCGTCCCCCCGAGGGGGATCTCAGTCCCTTGGGGCGGCCCGGCGGGACTGACTTTCCAATACCGTGGATCGGCGTAGCGCTGCTTGACGAAGTCGATCCACAGCCGCACTCGCAGCGGCAGGTGCTTGGCATGCGGAAACACCGCGTAGATGCCGTTGGGCGGCGCGATGAAGTCGTCCAGCACCGTCTGCAGCTCGCCACGGGCGATCTCGGCTTCCACCTCCCAGGTGCTGCGCCAGGCGATGCCCAGGCCCGCCAGGCACCAGTCGTGCAGCACCTGGCCGTCGCTGCAGTCCAGCCGGCCGCTGGGGCGCAGGTGGTGGGTGCGGCCTTCCATCGCAAACGCCCAGCCGCGTGACTGGCTGGCGTCGGAGCTGAGCGTCAGGCATTCGTGCCGCGCGAGGTCCGACGGCTGCTTCGGAATGCCCGCCCGCTTCAGGTAGGCCGGGGTGGCCACGCACAGGCGGCGGTTGTCGGCCAGGCGCACGCTCACCAGGCTGCTGTCGGGCAGGTCGCCCACGCGGATGGCGCAGTCGAAGCCCTCGTGCACGATGTCCACCACCCGGTCGGCCAGGTTCAGCGACACATGCACGTCCGGGTGCGCCGCCAGAAACTGCGGCACCAGCGGCGCCACGTGACGGCGCCCGAATCCGGCCGGCGCGGTGATGCGCAGCAGTCCGCTGGCCCTTGCGCCCCCGGCGCTGACGCCGGATTCCGCATTCGCCAGGTCCGCCAGCAGGCGCTGGCAGTCTTCAAGAAAGGCGCTGCCCTCGTGTGTGAGCGTGATGCGCCGGGTGGTGCGCACCAGCAGCTTCACACCCAGCCGTGCTTCCAGCGCATCGATGCGCCGGCCCACCACCGCCGGCGCCACGCCTTCGAGCTGGGCGGCGGCGGTCAGGCTGCCCTTGGTGGCCACCGCGACGAAGGATTCGATCTGTTTCAGACGGTCCATCGGCGGAAAATACCCGCAGCCAGCGCATGAATCAAGCCGGTTGTGGCGGCCAATCATCGCTGCCTTGGTTTGAATCGGCTGCCGGATTCATGCGCTGGGCGTAAAGATGCCGCGCAGCGGCCGCACCGAATCGGGGGCCCGGCCTGTCTTAGAGTGCGCAGCATTGCCGCATTTCCGCGAGGACAGCACCGTGACCGAAGCCCGTACCGCCGCCCACCGCCTGCAGGTCTCCACCGACCTCTACCGCTTCATCGAAGACCAGGTGCTGCCCGGCACCGGCATCGACAGCGCCGCCTTCTGGCAGGGTTTCGACGCCATCGTCCACGACCTGGCGCCCAAGAACGCCGCGCTGCTGGCCGAGCGCGACCGCCTGCAGGTGGAGCTGGACAAGTGGCACGCCGCCCACCCCGGCCCCATCGCCGACATGGGCGCCTACCGCAGCTTCCTCGAATCGATCGGTTACCTGCTGCCGCAGCCGGCCGACGTGAAGGCCACCACCGCCAATGTGGACGCCGAACTGGCCGTGCAGGCCGGCCCGCAGCTGGTGGTGCCCATCCTCAACGCCCGCTATGCGCTGAACGCCGCCAACGCCCGCTGGGGCTCGCTGTACGACGCGCTGTATGGCACCGACGCCATCCCCGAAACCGACGGCGCCGACAAGGGCAAGGGCTACAACCCGGTGCGCGGCGCCAAGGTCATCGCCTTCGCGCGCCAGTTCCTGGACGAGGCAGCGCCGCTGGCCAGCGGCTCGCATGCCGACGCCACCGCCTACCGCGTGGAAGGCGGCCAGCTGGTGGTGCAGCTCAAGACCGGCGCCAGCGGCCTGGCCCAGCCCGAACAGTTCGTCGGCTACCAGGGTGAAGCCGGCTCGCCCAGCTCGGTGCTGCTGGTGCACAACGGCCTGCACATCGACATCCAGATCGACCGCAGCACCGCCATCGGCCAGAGCGACGCCGCCGGCGTCAGCGACCTGGTGCTGGAAGCTGCGCTGTCCACCATCCTCGACCTGGAAGACTCCGTGGCCGTGGTCGACGCGGCCGACAAGGTGGTGGCCTACGGCAACTGGCTGGGCATTCAACAGGGCACGCTGACCGAAGAAGTGGCCAAGGGCGGCAAGACCTTCACCCGCCGCCTGAACCCGGACCGTGAGTACACCGGCGCCAAGGGCGGCACCGTGACGCTGCACGGCCGCTCGCTGATGTTCGTGCGCAATGTGGGCCACCTGATGACCAACCCCGCCATCCTGTGGGACGGCGGCAAGGAAATTCCGGAAGGCATCCTGGACGCGGTGGTCACCACCACCATCGCGCTGCACGACCTCAAGCGCCGCGGCGGCACCGGCGTGCGCAACTCGCGCACCGGCTCGGTCTACATCGTCAAGCCCAAGATGCACGGCCCGGCCGAAGTGGCCTTCGCGGCCGAGCTGTTCGACCGCGTCGAGCAGCTGCTGGGCCTGCCGGCCAACACCGTCAAGCTGGGCATCATGGACGAGGAGCGGCGCACCAGCATCAACCTCAAGGCCTGCATCGCCGCGGCCTCGGCGCGGGTGGCCTTCATCAACACCGGCTTCCTGGACCGCACCGGCGACGAGATGCACACCTGCATGCGTGGCGGCGCGGTGCTGCGCAAGGGCGACATGAAGAGCAGCGCCTGGATCCAGGCCTATGAGCGCAACAACGTGCTGGTGGGCCTGGGCTGTGGCCTGCGCGGCCGCGCGCAGATCGGCAAGGGCATGTGGGCCATGCCCGACCTGATGGCCGCGATGCTGGAGCAGAAGATCGCCCATCCCAAGGCTGGTGCCAACACCGCCTGGGTGCCTTCGCCCACCGCCGCCACGCTGCATGCGCTGCACTACCACCGCGTCAACGTGGCCGAGGTGCAGAAGACGCTGGAGCAGACCAGCGACAACGCCGAGCGCGACAACCTGCTGAACGGCCTGCTGCAGGTGCCCATCGCCGCGCAGCGCAACTGGTCGGCCGCCGACATCCAGCAGGAGCTGGACAACAACGCGCAGGGCATCCTGGGCTACGTGGTGCGCTGGATCGACCAGGGCGTGGGCTGCTCCAAGGTGCCCGACATCCACGACGTCGGCCTGATGGAAGACCGCGCCACGCTGCGCATCTCCAGCCAGCACATCGCCAACTGGCTGCTGCACGGCGTGGTGACCGAAGCCCAGGTGCACGAGACCTTCGAGCGCATGGCCAAGGTGGTGGACGAGCAGAACGCCGGCGACCCGCTGTACCGCCCGATGGCCGGCCACTTCGACACCTCGTACGCCTACCGCGCCGCGCTGGACCTGGTGCTCAAGGGCCTGGAACAGCCCAGCGGCTACACCGAGCCGCTGCTGCATGCGTGGCGGTTGAAGGTCAAGGCAGCCTGATCAACTCTGGGCTGAACAAGCGGCGCCTGCGGGCGCCGTCTTTCGTCGTGCCTGGTTGAAGGCTGCTGTGGACGTCATGTGGCCTTGTGGGGCACCAGCTTGACCTGCAGATCGCATCCCACTGCAGCCGCGTACTTCTTCAGCGTTGCCAAGGATGGCGCGTGCCGACCCGCCGATTCCAGACGCGAGATGGCGCTCTTCGTGGTGCCCATGCGCTCCGCGACTGCATCCTGGGTCAGACCTGCCTTGGTCCGCGCCTTCAACATTTGCCCTGCCAGCGCGTACTCCAGTTCAAGTGCCTCATACGCCTCCGCAAAGCCCGGGCGCTGCCTGGCTTTGGCAAGGAACGCAGCCTGATCGTGGCGAACGGGCTTGAATTTCAGGTCAGCCATTTTGTACATCCTTGAGGCGCTTGCGCGCCAGTTTCAGTTCACCGTCGGGCGTCTGTTGAGTCTTTTTGATGAACGCATGCAACACGATCACCCGCTTGCCAACTAGAAAGCAATAGAAGGCTCTGGCGATCCCTGCTCGCCCGCGCGGGCGCAGCTCAAACAGACCATCGCCAAACGCGCGGGAGTGCGGCAAGCGCAGGCTCGGTCCGTGTTGAGCAAGAAGCTCGACCAAACGAGCGTAGTCGGCGAGCACATCGACTGGCCATGATTCGATCTCCTCGAGCACGCGCGCGTGGAAGTAGGAGATCTCAAAGGCCATGCGCGATGTTAGCAAACGCGCTAACCCGGCGGCGGCGGTTTTCGCGTCTGTCGGTTGAGGGCCGACCAGGGCCTCCGGCTCACCGGTCGCATTGGGCACTGGCGCGGTCCCTACAATCCGCGCCACGTTTTTCACGCCGACGCACCGCCATGACAGCCGCCCCTACGTTGCTTCCTTCCTCTTGCGACGTGCTGGTGGTGGGCGCGG
The DNA here is from genome assembly GCF_964001545.1 of uncultured Aquincola sp. Taxonomy (NCBI): domain Bacteria; kingdom Pseudomonadati; phylum Pseudomonadota; class Betaproteobacteria; order Burkholderiales; family Sphaerotilaceae; genus Aquincola; species uncultured Aquincola sp. The sequence continues at coordinate 27 of NZ_CAXFDV010000844.1, read as the reverse complement.
GACCTTCGGGCAGTGCCTGCGCGCAGT
>NZ_CAXFDV010000843.1:0-10199 GCF_964001545.1 uncultured Aquincola sp. | reverse complement strand
GGCGCTGATCGGCGACCCGGCGCTGCTGGCCCGTTACGCAGGCGCGCTGCGTGCCCTGGACCACGCACCGGCGGCCCTGCTGGGCAACACCGCGCCCCAAGGGCTGCACCAGTTCGCGCGGGCCGCCGGCCTGCTGAGCCAAGGACTTGCCGCATGAGCCTCATCACTCCCCATCCCCAAGCCCATCTGCTGGCCCACCGCTTTGCGCAGGCGCAGCGCCTGCTGCCGCTGGTGGCCATCCTGCGCGGCCTGCAGCCGGCCGAAGCCATCGACGTGGGCAACGCGCTGGCCGAAGCCGGCTTCCACCTCATCGAGGTGCCGCTGAATTCGCCCGATCCCTTCGACAGCATCGAGCAGCTGCGCCGCCACCTGCCGCCCGAGGTGCTGGTGGGTGCCGGCACCGTGCTGCAGCCCGAGCAACTGGCCCGCTTGGTGGACGTGGGCGCCGACCTGGCGGTGATGCCGCATGCCGACGTGGCATTGATCCGCGAAGCCAAGGCCGCCGGCCTGCTCTGCGTGCCCGGCGTGGCCACGCCGACCGAAGCCTTCGCGGCGCTGAGTGCCGGCGCCGATGCGCTCAAGCTGTTCCCGGCCGAGCTGATCAGCCCCGCCGCGGTGAAGGCCATGCGCGCCGTGCTGCCGGCCGAGGTGGCGCTGCTGCCGGTGGGCGGCATCACGCCCGAGCGCATGGCCGACTACCGCCGCGCGGGCGCCAACGGCTTCGGCCTGGGCTCGGCGCTGTATGCCCCCGGCCGCAGCGCGGTGGAGGTGGGCGCGCTGGCCCAGGCCTTTGCGACGGCCTGGCGGGCCACAGGGGGATGAGCACCCCCGTAGAATCCCTGATCCCCGAGCGCATGGCGCCTGCCGGCATCCCCACGGCAGCCAGCGCCTGAAGCAGTACCGCCCAGAAGGCGGCCGGCGCTCGGCAGGGCGGCCATCCGCGTCGCCACTCACGCCAATTCCACCGCTACCTGCCCACCGCCCGCCTGCGCGTGCCTTGCACGGCTGGCCCCGGTGGTGCCGCGCATGGCCGTTTGCGGCCGGCGCACGCCCAAGGATCAGATGTCTGCTACCCACTCCGCCACCCCGGGGCCGCGCAACTCGCCCCGCCATGTGGCCATTGCTTCGCTCATTGGCACCGCCATCGAGTTCTACGACTACTACATCTACGCCGCTGCCGCGGTGCTGGTGTTCAACAGCCAGTTCTTTCCCAAGGGCGATCCGTCGGCGGCCACGCTGCTGTCGCTGAGCACGCTGGCGTTGGCCTTTCTGGCGCGGCCCATCGGCTCGGCGCTGTTCGGCCACTTCGGCGACCGCATCGGCCGCAAGCGCACGCTGGTGGCTTCGCTGCTGACCATGGGCCTGTCCACCGTGGCCATCGGCCTGCTGCCCAGCTATGAGCAGATCGGCATCGCCGCGCCGCTGCTGCTGTGCCTGTTCCGCATCGGCCAGGGCATCGGCCTGGGGGGTGAGTGGGGCGGCGCGGCGCTGGTGGCCACCGAGAACGCGCCCGCCGGCCAGCGCGGCTGGTTCGGCAGCTTTCCGCAGCTGGGCGCGCCGATCGGCCTCTTCATGGCCAACGGCGTGTTTTTCCTCATCACCTGGCTGATCGGACCGGAATCGATGGTGGCCTGGGGCTGGCGCATCCCGTTCGTGCTGTCCATCGTGCTGGTGGGCGTGGGCCTGTACGTGCGGCTGACGCTGCATGAAAGCCAGGTGTTCCAGGACGTGGAGAAGTCGGGCCGCACCGAGCAGGCGCCGGTGAGCGCGGTGTTCCGCCGCCATGGCGGCCGCGTGCTGCAGGGCACGCTGATCATGACCACCACCTACGTGCTGTTCTACCTGATGACGGCCTTCGTGCAGGTGTATTCCAAGAGCCCGGCGGCGGTGTCGCCCGCCGGCCATGCCACCGGGCTGGGCATTCCGGCCAACACCTTCACCGGCATCCTGCTGGTGGGCGCGGTGGTGTTCGGCATCTTCTGCCTGCTGGCCGGCAAGCTGGCCGACCGCTACGGCCGCCGCCGCTGGCTGACGGTGGTGACGGTGGGCATCATGGGTTTCGGCCTCTTGATGCCGCAGTTCCTGGACCACGGCACGCCGGCTTCGGTGCTGGCTTTCATCGTGGTGGGCATGGCGCTGATGGGCTGCACCTTCGGCCCGATGGCCGCGCTGCTGCCCGAGCTGTTCCCGACCGAGGTGCGTTACTCCGGCGCCTCGATGGCCTACAACCTGGCCTCCATCGTCGGCGCCTCGCTGCCCACGCTGGTGGCCATCGACCTGAACAAGGCCTACGGCCTGTGGGGCGTGGGGCTGTACCTGGCGGCCAACGGCCTGCTGACGCTGGCGGCGCTGGCCACCAGCCGGGAAACCAGCCGGCTGGACCTGGCGAAGGTGTGAGCGCCTGGTCGCGCCACGCCGGGCGCGCGGCACTGCCGGCCGCCGACCCCCGATAACTCTGCGCTAACTCGCCTGCGTCAACCATGACGGCGTGCCGCCCTCGACGGCGGCATGCCCGTCATGCACCACCAGGAGAGTCCATGTTGCACCCCTTGCCGAGCCAGCCGTCCGGGCTGGCGATCGCCTGTTCCTGCCCGCGCCTGCGCGCGCTCGCCTCGCTGGCCATGATGGTCGCGGCCGCCGGCACGCTGGGGGCTTGCGGCGGCGGTGGCAGCGGCAGCAGCGCCGATGAGCCAGCGGCCCAGAGCCCTTCGCCGGCCCCGGTTCCTGCGCCCGCACCTGAGCCGGCACCTGCACCTGAGCCGGCACCCGCACCGAGCCCCGCGCCCGAGCCCGCCCCATCACCTGCGCCCGCACCCGCACCCGCACCCGCGCCCGCGCCCGCGCCCGCGCCCGCGCCAGCTCCTGCGGCTGCCATCAGCGGGCCCCGCATCGCCGCAGGCGCCGGGTATTCGCTGGCGGTCCAGGCCGATGGCCGTGTGCTGGTCTGGGGCAGCGCGATGGTGGGCGGGGGCGCCAGTGCGGCGATCGCCGGCAGCCCCGCTCGTGCGCTGACGGAGCTGGCCGGCGCGGCCGCCGTGGTGGCCACGCCCAGCGGCGCCCTGTTCAACGACTCTTTCGTGCTGCGGCCGGATGGCAGCCTGCTGGCCTGGGGCACCGCCTACGGCAACTCGCCGGTGGCGGTGGCCGCCGCCGGCAACCTGCAGCAGGCCGTGCACTGCCCCTCGGTCACCTACGCGCTGCGCACCGACGGCAGCTTGTGGCGCCTGGTCGGCAGCCAGGCGACGGCAGTGTCGGGTCTGAGCCAGGTGGCCCACATCGGCACCGCGGCCTCTTCGACGAACTGTGCGGTTGCAGCGACCCGCCGCGACGGCAGTCTGGCCTTGGTGGCCGAAGGCCGCATCGACGAAGTGGCGGGTCTGCCCGCGGTGACCCAGGCCACCTGCAGCGGCTTCAGCCCGGTGGCCGGCCTGACCGGCGAGCACTGCCTCGCGCTGGACACGGCGGGCAGCGTCTGGGCCTGGGGTCGCAACGACTACGGCCAGCTGGGGGACGGCACCACCACCGACCGCAGCAGCCCGGTGCGCCTGGCCGTGCCGCAGAACGTGGTGGCGCTCGGCATTCAGTTGCTCAACGGCCTGGCGCTCGACGCCGGCGGCACCGTGCACACGTGGGGCCCCTCGGGCCCGGCGCTGGGACTCGGACCCACGGCCCAGGCCAGCCTCGTGGCCCAGCCGGTGCCGGGCCTGCCGCCGGTCAAGGCGATGTCGGTCGGCAGCTTCCACACGCTGGTGCTGGGCACCGATGGCAGCGTCTGGGCCTGGGGTTTCAACTTCAGTGGCGAGCTGGGCGTCGATGGGAACGAATCACAGCGCGCCCCCGTGCAGGTGCCCGGCCTGCGCCTCGACTGAGCAACCAGCGCGGCCACGCGCTGCCTGCAGCAGCTCGGCATGCCAGGGGTGTCGACTGAAACCCGCCCGGCCTTCCGGCGGCACCTGGGTCTTCAGCGCCTGTTGCAGCCAGTCGGCGGCCAGGCTGCGGCAGCGTGCGGCGGCCACCGCGTCGCCCAGCGCCGTGTGGGCGGCGGCGCAGGCCAGCCACTGGCGCGTCCAGCTGGTGTAGGCCGCCCGGTACTGCCGCACCAGATGCTCGGCATGCGCCACGTCGTGCGGCGCCAGCGTGCGTGGCGCGGCCGCTGCCCTGGCCTGCACGGCGGTGGCCGCCGCTTCCGCCGCCACGCCGTGCAGCTCGCGTGCTTGCGCCTCCTGCATCACGGCCCAGGCTGCGTGCGCGGCGGCGGTGTCGGCGGCGCGGCGATGCAGCGCCAGTTCGGCCAGCAGGGTCGAAGCCATCCGCCGCGTCGGCTCTATTTCGGCCGCCTCCCGGTAGTGCCGCTCGGCTTCCGGTTCGCCCAGCAGCTCGGCCGCCTGGCCCAGGAGCAAACGGCGCTGCACCGCGCTTTCGGGCACGGCGTGGGGCAGGTCCTGCTGCAGCAGCGGCAACGCGCGCCCGGGTTCGCCCAGTTGCAGCCAGGTCCAGGCCAGCGCCAGCGCGGCGACGGCCTGGAAGTTGGAACCCGGCATGGCCTGCGACATATGGTCCAGCGCCGACCGGGCCAGCGGCAGCGCGGCGCGGAAATGACCACAGGTGGCCTCGGCCAGCGCCAGTGCGACGTCGTTCATGCGCGACTGGGTTTGCAGCTCCGGCACGCCGCGGCCCAGCTCGCGCGCTTCGCGCCCGGCGTCCACCGCGTCGCGGGCTTCTCCGCGCTTGAGGTGCACATAGCCCACGCTGATCCAGGCGTTGAGCTCGACGAGCCGGTTGTCCGTGGCGCGAGCCCAGCCGAGCTGGCGGCGTGCCACGGCCAGCGAGTCGCCCAGCCGGCCGGCGTTGACCAGTGCCATCAGGTAGGCCCCGGCATAGTCGAGGCAGTCGGCGGGCGGGGCCTGCTGGTCCAGCGTGGGCCAGCCGGGCTGCAGCAGGGCCACAGCCTGCGGCGCACGGCCCTGCATCGACAAAGCCATCGCCAGCGCCTGCAAGGCCTCGCGCCGCGGTGTCACCGCGGCCGCTGGCAGCAGACGCAGGGCCTGCTGTGCGGCCGGCTCGGCCTCGGCCGCGCGGCCGCCCCACACCAGGGCCGTGGCATGCGCGGCCCAGGCATGTCCCAGGTCGGCGGCTTCGGCCTCGGCCTCGATCAGGGCGGTACTGGCCAGCAGCGCCGGGTCCAGCCCCTCGCCCAGCACGGTGGGCACGATGGCGCGTGCACGGGCCCGCAGCGCGGCGCCGCCCTGGCCTGCCGCTTCCCACGCGGCGGCGGCCTGGCGCAGCAGCGCCGCCTGTTCGCGCGGGCGCGAGGCTGCATGGGCGCGGTCGGCCGCGGCTTCGTAGGCAGTGGCCGCCTGCGCCGGCTCGCCGCCGGCCTCCCAGTGGGCTGCCAGGCGCGCCGGCTCGCCGCCGCGGGCGGCGAGGGCCTGCGCCACCTGCCGGTGGATGCGCCGGGCCACCACGCGCGGCGTCAGTGCCAGCATGGCCTGGCGCACCAGCTCGTGCGCAAAGCCTTCTCCGTCCAGCACCTGGGCCGTTTCCAGCCGGTGCCAGGCGTCGGCCAGCATCACCGCGGGGCGCTGGGTCAGGCATTCGGCCAGCTCGATGTCGAAGTCGCTGCCAGCCACCGCCACCAGCCGCGCCAGCGCGGCCGATTCGGACGGCAGACGGGCCAAGCGGGCCTGCAGGCGCCGCTCGATCGACGCCGGATGCGGCAGTGCGGCGGCGTCCAGACCGCCGTCCTGCAGGCCCGCCCGCAAGGTCTCGAGCAGGTGCAGCGGCAAGCCACCCGCGTGGCGCAGCAGCGCAGGCGCCAGGGCCTGTGCGTCAACGCCGGGCAGCGAGAGGCTGGCCACGAAGTCGTGCACGCCACCCTCGTCCAGCGGTGGCAGGTCCAGCCACTGCAGGCGGTCGGCGTTCGTCCAGGGCTGCGCCGCGTCGGCGGCCAGCGGGCGGCTGGCCAGCACCCAGGCCGGCCGGGCCGGCGGCTCCGCCGCCAGGATCAGCCCCTGCAGCAGCTCGTGGCTGGCCGCATCGGCAAAGTGCAGGTCGTCCACCACGACCGTGCCCAGACCCTGCTGCAGCGCAGTGGCCAGCGCGTCGGCGAGCTGCTGTCGCAGGCGCTGCGCCGGCATGGGCGCCGGTCTGGCGTCCGGCTCTGCGCCGCTGGCGTCCGGGGCCGGGGGCCAGCGACGCAGGCGCGACAACAGCCGCTGTGCGGTGGTGAACGGGGCTTGCGCGTCGTCCGGCTGCGCGGTCAGCTGCAGCACATCGGCCAGCCCGCCCAGCGCTTCCTGCAGCAGGCGCGACTTGCCGGCGCCAGCCTCGCCCACGACCAGAACCGGCTCGCCGAGCCCGCGTGCCTGCGCCAGCGCGCGCAGCGGGCGCTCGCGGCCGATCAGGCGGGGCGGCCGCGCCAGGGTCGCCGGCAGTTCGGGCGGCGACCCGACGACCGGCTGCCGCCCTTGCAGCAGGCATTCGCGCAGCGTGAGCGTCTCGGCGCCGGGGCGCAGGCCCAGCTCCTCGCTCAGCGATCGTTCGGCGCGGTCGTACACCCGCAATGCCGAGGCCGTGTCGCCCAGGGCATGGTGCAGGCGCATCAGCTGCCGGTGCAGCGGCTCGGACAGCGGATCGTCGGCATGCAGGCGCTGCGCGAACATCAGCGCGTCGGCGTGGCGGCCGTCGCGTTCGGCAGCATCGGCGAGGGCGGCCAGCGCCTCACGCCGCCGTTGGCGGTGCCGTTCGCGCACGCCGGCCACCCACGCGGCCAGCTCGACTTCGCCGTCAAAGGTCAGGTCGCCCAGCGGTTCGGCATCCCAGGCGCCGGGGTCGGCTTGCAGCGCCGCCCAGGAGAGAGGGTCTTCGTCGCGCCGCAGGTCAGTGGCCAGCACCAGCGTGTGCGCCATCTCGACCAGGCGCGCACCGGTTTTCTTGCGCAGCTGGTGCACCCGCTGGCGCAGGTTGTTGAGCGCGCCGCGCTCGTCCGTGGCCGGCCAGGCCAGGGCAGCCACCCGCTGGCTGCGCTGGCCCGGTTCCAGCGCCACGCAGGCCAGCCAGGCAGCGTCCTTGCGCGACAGCATGAGCGGGCTGCCGCCATGGTCATCGATGAGGCAGGGCCGGCCTTCGAGCCGAAGGCGCCAGAAGGGCTGTCGGGTCACGCGAGGCAGGTCAAGGGGCGAGCTTGAGCGGTTCCTGGTCCTGTGCTCGATCGTAATGCTTCAGACGAAGGCTGAACGCGCTCCCAAGGGCCGAAGGGCCCTTCGACAAGGCCTGGGGGGCAGCGAGCTTGGGAGCCTCAGCGCCCCGACGCCGCCGCATCCAGCGCGGCCCAGGTGTCGCGGCCGACGATGCCGTCCACCGGCTGCAGGTTGCGCTGGCGCTGGAAGGCGGCCACCGCCACTTCGGTGCCGGCGCCGAAGTCGTCGTCGGCGGCCAGCATGAAGCCCAGCTGCTGCAGCCGCCGCTGCAGCTGGCCCACCGCTTCGCCCTTGGAGCCGCGGCGCAGCACCGCGCGGCCCAGCGTGGGCGGCGCCTCGCCGCTGAGCACGAAGCCTTCCAGCCGCGCGATCGCGCCCTTGGCGCGGCCGGTGTACACGCGCCGGTCTTCCAGGCCGTTGGTGCCGCCGTTGACCGCGCGGGTCACGGCCACCACGTCGTCGGCGTCGCACAGCGCATTGAGGTTGCGGCGCTTCCAGTACTCGCAGGCGATCTGCAGCGACAGCACCGGCTCGGCCGCGCGCTCGGGCTGCTCTTCCAGCTTCACGCCGATCAGCTCGCCCACCTCGCGGTAGTTGGCGCGGCCGGTCAGCTGCAGCAGGCCGCGGCCCTTGTAGCGCACGCCGTCGCCGGGCTGCAGGTTGCCCAGGTCGCGCCGGCCTTCATACGCCTCGCCGCTGGCAAACTCTTCGGTGGTGCGAAAGCCCGCCGACTCATGGCAGGTCTGCCCCAGGAAGTGCGCGATGCGCAGCCGGGTGTTGATCGCGTAGCGGTCCAGCGTGGTGGCCAGCACCTCGCCCACGGCGCTGATGATGGCGTTCTGGCGCTCGGCCATGGCACCGCTGAAATGCGGCGCCACCTCGCGCATGGTTTGGGCATCGACCTGGATCATGGCGGACTCCTGCACGGGTCGGGCCGCAACGGGCCCGGGGTCGCCATGGTTCGCCCGCGGGGGCGGGCCGGTCCATCCCTAACGCGCCCGCGCCGCCTCCCTCTTTGGGAGGAGGCGACGGGTCAGGGGAGGTCGAACTCGCGCGTGTCGGGCGCGATGCCGGCGCGGCTGGCCAGGTCGGGGCCCAGCTGCGATTGCGCCGCCTGCGTGCACGGCACGTGGGCGATGCGGCGGCCCGCACGTTCCACCACCACACCTTCTTTCGTGCCCCAGCCGCGGCCGATGGCGGTGTAGACCACGTAGCGGTGGTCGCCCTTGTCGAGGGCCAGCCAGGCGCCGCCGCCGCCCGAGAACATCAGGCTGCCGGCCCGCACGCTGGCGCGCCAGTCGGCGGTGGAGCCGTCGGCGGGCGGGTATTGCAGTTCCACCGCACCCGGCCGGCCGAAGCGGTATTGCAACTGGCCGCCGGTGGCACCCAGGCCCGGTGAGGCGCACACCGCGATCTGCTTGCGGCCGGCCGGGCAGCTGAAGACGGTGTCTTCCCCGGGCTGGCACAGGCTGGCGGCTGCAGGCGTGGCTGCAGGCGTGGCTGCGGCGCTGCCGGTGGCGAGGGCGGCCAGGGCGGCCACCAGGTGGCCGGCCATCCAGGCCCCGGCGGCGGGGTTGCCGGCCTGCCTGCGCATCATCGTCATCGCTGCCTCACGCACTTGTCTGTACAAGTGCGCATGCTAGCGGCGCTCGGCGCGGTCGGGTGCGCGGCGGCTGCGGCGGGGCCGCTGGCCCAGCAGCACCAGGGCCAGCGCGCCCAGGCCCAGCAGGGCCACCGTGCGCACCGAAGGCCGCGGCAGCCAGCGCATCACGCCCAGCACCAGGGCCGGTGCTTCGGTGCGTTGCGGGGCCGACAGCGTGCGCACCGCGTTCTGCACTTCGTCGGGGTGGGCGCCGGCAAAGTGCGGCAGCAGCGCCTTGACGAAGCTCAGCATGTCCTGCGGACCGCGGCTGCTGATCCAGTTGCGGTCGATCACCACCGGCTGGTCGAGCCAGGTGGCGCCGGCGTTGACCAGGTCGTCGCGGATGCCCGGCCAGGAAGTCATCTGCCGGCCGGAGGTGAGCCCCGCCGAAGCCAGCACCCAGGGGCCGTGGCACAGCGTGGCCAGCGGCCGGCCCAGCGCGTCGAACTGGCGCACGAACTGCCGCGCCGGCTGCGACTGGCGCAGCAGGTCGGGGTTGATGAAGCCGCCGGGGATCAGCAGCGCGTCGTAGTCCTCGGGGTAGGCGTCCTGCACCATGCGGTCCACCGCCACGCGGGCGGCCGGCTCATGCAGGTTCACGCCGCGGATGTGGCCCTTGCGCAGCGACAGGATCTCCACCGTCGCGCCCGCGCTGCGCATGGCGGCCACGGGCACCGCCAGCTCCACCTTCTCGAATCCATCGGCCGCCAGCACGGCGATGCGCCGGCCGGCCAGGGTCTGCTCCATCTTCATTCGTTCATCTCCATCGGCCCGGGCCCCGGGCCATCACACCGGGACTTCGGCAAACAGGATGCCGGCTCGGCCGGTGCGCCAGCCGCTTACAGGAAGAGACGAGCCTGCTGCAGCGCCGGCGCCAGCTGCGCCACCACCGCATCGCCCACCGCGATGCGGCCGCCGGCCAGCACCCGCGCCGTCATGCCGCCATGGCCGCGCATCGCGTTGTAGGCACCCGGGCCCAGCGCTGCCTCCATCTTCGAGCAGGGGTCGCAAGGGCCGGTGAGTTCCAACTGCACCTCGGGCCCGATGCACAGCAGCACCGGCGCATCGGCGAACAGGCTGCGCGCGGCCAGCAGGTTGAGCCCCGAGACGACCAGGTTGCGCCGCAGCAGCGCCGGGTCCAGCGACGCACGGCCGGTCCACGCCGCAATCAGCGGCAGGTGCTCGGCCTGCAGCAGGCTCACCTGCCGCTTGCCGCCACCACCCACCCGCACCGGCCCAGCGGTGCTGCGGTCGCCCTCCAGCCCGCGCTGCGCGATGACGTTGGCCGCATCGACCCGCTGCGCGGCCTGGCCCCGTGCAGGCCGCAGCAGGATGGCCTCGAGCCGGCCGGGAAAGGG
>NZ_CAXFDV010000842.1:0-1753 GCF_964001545.1 uncultured Aquincola sp. | reverse complement strand
GATGGCCTATAGCTATAGCTGCGCCGACGCGTAGTAAGGCTTGTCGCCCAGCGCATCCACCCGCGCCCAGAAGGCTTCGCCCACGGCCAGGCCGCGGGCGTCGCGCGGTGCATGCTGGCGCCAGATGGCCCAAGAGTCGGGGTGCAGCTGGCTGGCACGGTCCAGCGCGGCGCGCGCTTCTGCAGACTGGCCCTGGCGCAGCAGCTGCTGGCCCAGCAGGAACCAGGCATGCGCCTCGGCCTGCGCCGCACTGGGCGCGGGCACGCGGGCCGCGGCCTGCGGCGCCGGCAACGCATGCGCGCTGGCCGGGCCCTGGCGGGCCCAGTCTCGCACCGCGGCCAGGTAGGCGGCCTTGCGCTGCTGGCTGGCCTGCGCCAGCTCAGGGGCCAGCGCGCCGGTGCTGCGGTCGATGGAGCGGAAGGCATCGCTGGAGCCGGCGGTCTCGGTCGGCCGCACGATGCGGCCGGCTTCGTCGATCCACACCGCCTGCGGCACGTTGACGATGCCGTACAAGGCGGCCACATGGTGGTCGGCATCGATCAAGCAGGGGTAGCTGGGCGCAGCGGCCTCGATCCAGGGGCGGGCGGCTTCGGCCGTGTCCAGCGCGATGGCCAGTACGGTGAAGTTGGTGTCCTGCAGCTCGGTGACCAAGGATTGCCACAGTGCCAGGTCGAGCCGGCAGCCGCACCAGCTGGCCCAGGTGACCAGCAGCAGCTTGCTGCCCCGGTACTGGCTCAGGCTGTGGGGCTGGCCCTGCAGGTCGGGCAGCGTGAAGTCGGGCGCCTGCAGCGATTGCAGGGCTTCGGCCCGCTGGTCCGCACCAGCCCCCAGCACCCAGGTGCTGCCGGCGGCGTCGTGCACCACGGGCTGGCCGCTGTGGCGCCATAACGCGGCCAGGTCCAGCCGGGCGGGCTGCTCGGCAGCTTCTTCCCGCACCCACTGGGCGCGCTGCGCGGGCGGCACCGGCAGGCAGATGTCGCCCTGGCACAGGCCTTCGGGCTTCCATTGCCAGCCGGTGGCGGCTTCGATGTCGGCGGCGGTGAGCCACAGCGCCTCGCCTTCAGGCTGGGCGGTGGGCAGCGTGGTACTGCGTTGTTCGTGCAGAACGGTGGTCATGGTCGTGCGCATGCGTGGGGGCACGCAGCTTACCCGGGCACGGCCGCCGGGGCGTTGGGCACCGGTGCAGCGCTGCGTTCCCCAGCGATCACCTCGGCCAGGTACTGCGCATCACGCGCCACGCCCGAGAAACGGCCCGAGCCCCAGGTGTGCAGCCAGGGTAGGCCCAGGAAGTACAGGCCCGGCAGCGCGGTGACGCCGCGCTCATGCTGTGGCTGGCCGCGGCCGTTGAACACCGGCGCGTCCAGCCAGCCGAAGTCGGGCGCAAAGCCGATGCACCACACCACGCTGCCGATGCCCGCCTGCTGCAGGCTGAGCGACAGCGGCTCTTCGCCGGGTTGCCACACGGGTTCGTAGCGGCTGGGCGGCGGGGCCTGCAGGCCCCTGCGTTCGATGTACTCGTCGATGCTGGCGTTGATGCCGTTGTAGGTGGCATCAGCGCGGTCCAGCACTTCGGCCAGGCCGGGCTTGAAGCGCAGCAGCACGTCGCCATCGGCCTGCGGCTCCACCGCCTGCAGCGCGCCGTGCAGCTGCATGCCCTGCAGCGCAAAGCGGCGCAGGTCGATGTCGCGCCCGCCGTCGCGGCCGGTGACGTAGTGGTTGGTGTTGTCGCGCACGCCCTCGCGCAGCGGATGCT
>NZ_CAXFDV010000841.1:0-3942 GCF_964001545.1 uncultured Aquincola sp. | reverse complement strand
TGGCCAGCGCAAAGCAGAAGAGCTTCTGCCCCGGGTGCTTCTTGAGCATCACCACGATGAACACCGACACCACCGAGGCCAGGCCGATGAAGAACCAGCGCTGCCATCCCGAAGCCTCGGCCAGGAAGCTGAAGGCCGCGCCGTGGTTGTGCACCCGCACCACGTTGAAGAAGGAGGTGACGGTGCGGCTGTCACCCAGCTGGAAGTAGCCGACGATCAGCGTCTTGGTGAACTGGTCCAGCAGGATGACCGCCACCGCCAGCCCCAGCCACACGGCCAGGCTGGGAGACGACGACGAGGCGGGGGAGCGTTTGGCCATGATCAATGCGATGGCAGGCGGCCCAACACCTTGGCCGGATCCTGCGCGGTATGGAAGACGAGCAGCACGGTGATCTGCTGGTCGTCGTGGGTGAAATAGAGGTGGTAAGGGAAGCGTCGGACCACGGCACGCCGAAAACGGCCTTCAAGCAGCCTGTAGCCATCGGGCGCCCTGCTGACTTGTTCCAGCGCCGTTTCGATCGCGACCAGGAATTGCGTCCCAAGTCCGGCTCGGCGGTTCTCGTACCAATCGCGTGCGCGTTGAAGGTCGTCGAAAGCCTCGGGCGTGAAGACAAGCCGTCTCATCACGCCTGATGCAAGCGTCGCTTCACCTCATCCCAAGGCACGGCGGCCGCAGGATTGGCTTGATGGCGGGCCAGCCGCTCGCCGAGTTCGGCAGCGATGGCCGGGTGCAGCGGCGCGTCCGCGGTGCTGTCGACCACGCTGTCCCACAGTTGTTCGATCAGTGCCAGGCGGTCGGCGACCGGCAGGTTCAGCAGTTCGCTGTAATCGGTGTGCTGGGGCATCGTGGTCCTTCCGCAGTCATCAAGCCACTGTACGCTGCTCGCCCTCGCCATACAGATTGCTCGTGCAGCGCCCGCAGATCGTCGGGTGGGCCGGGTCGATGCCGACGTCGGTGCGCCAGTGCCAGCAGCGCTCGCACTTGGTGGCGGTGGACGGCGTGACCTGGATCGTCAGCTCGTCAGCGGCGGCCAGCACAGCCTCGCTGGTGATGAAAACGAACTTCAGGTCGTCGCCCAGCGAAGCCAGGATGGCATGGTCTTCGGCCGGAGCGCCCACGGTGACCGTGGCCTGCAGCGAAGAGCCGACGCCGCCTTCGGCGCGCACCGCCTCGATGGCCTTGTTGACCGCATCGCGCACCGCATGCACGCGGTTCCACTTGGCGATCAGGCCCTCGTCCGCCTGCGGCAGCGACCAGTAGTGCTCCACGAAGATGGTGCGCTCGCCGCCGAACACGCGCCAGGCTTCTTCCGCGGTGAAGCTGAGGAAAGGCGCCATCCAGCGCAGCATGGCCTGGGTGATGTGCCACAGCGCCGTCTGCGCGCTGCGGCGCGCCAGGCTCTTGGGCGCGCTGGTGTACAGGCGGTCCTTCAGCACGTCGAGGTAGAAGGCGCCCAGGTCTTCGCTGCAGTACACCTGCAGCTTGGCCACCACCGGGTGGAACTCGTACTTTTCGTAGTGGGCCAGCACCTCGGCCTGGAACTGCGACGCGCGCGCCAGCGCATAGCGGTCGACTTCCAGCATCTGCTCCAGCGGCACCGCGTCGGTCTTCGGGTCGAAGTCGGACACGTTGGCCAGCAAAAAGCGCAGTGTGTTGCGGATGCGCCGGTAGGCGTCCACCACGCGGGCCAGGATCTTGTCGTCACCCGCGATGTCGCCGGAGTAGTCGCTGGCCGCCACCCACAGGCGGATGATCTCGGCGCCCAGCTTCTTGGTGATGTCCTGCGGGTCGATGCCGTTGCCCAGCGACTTGCTCATCTTGCGGCCCTGGCTGTCCACGGTGAAGCCGTGGGTCAGCAGGCCGCGGTAGGGCGCCCGGTCGTACAGCGCGCAGGCCAGCAGCAGCGACGAATGGAACCAGCCGCGGTGCTGGTCGTGGCCTTCCAGGTACAGGTCGGCCTCGGGGCCCGATTGGTGGGGGCCCGGATGCTCGGCCGTGCCCTGGTGGGTGCCGCGCAGCACATGGAAGAAGGTGCTGCCCGAGTCGAACCACACCTCCAGGATGTCGGTGCTCTTGGCGTAGTGCGGCGCATCTTCGGCGCCCAGGATCTCTTCGGGCGTCACGCGGCTCCAGGCCTCGATGCCGCCGGCCTGCACGATGTCGGCGGCCTGGTCCAGGATCTCCATCGTGCGCGGGTGCAGGTCGCCCGTCACCTTGTGCAGGAAGAAGGGGATGGGCACGCCCCAGCTGCGCTGGCGGCTGATGCACCAGTCGGGCCGGTTGGCGATCATGTCGTGCAGGCGGGCGCGGCCGTTCTCGGGGTAGAACTGCGTCTGCTCGATCGCGTCCAGCGCCAGCTGCCGCAGCGTCTTGGGCGCCTTGTCCTTCGTGAACACGCCTTCGCCTTCATCCATCCGGATGAACCACTGCGCCGCGGCGCGGTAGATCACAGGCGTCTTGTGGCGCCAGCAGTGCGGGTAGCTGTGGGTGATGTCCTTCGTGGCGAACAGCCGGCCGGCATCTTTCAGCGCCTGGATGACGTTGGGCACCGCCTTCCAGATGTGCTGGCCGCCGAACAGCGGAAAGTCGGCCGCGTACACGCCGTTGCCCTGCACCGGGTTCAGGATGTCCTCGACCTTGATGCCGTTGGACACGCAGGAGTTGAAGTCGTCCAGGCCATAGGCCGGCGACGAGTGCACGATGCCGGTGCCGTCGTCGGCGGTGGCGTAGTCGGCCAGGAACACCGGGCTCAGCCGGTTGTAGCCGGGGTGCACCTCGGCCAGCGGATGGCGGAACTTCAGGCCATCCAGCGCCTGGCCCTTGACCGTGGCCAGCACGGTGCCGTGCAGGCCGTAGCGCTCCATGCACTGGTCCACCAGCGCAGCGGCCAGCAGCAGCACGCCGCGCTCGGTGTCCACCAGGCTGTAGTCCAGCTCGGGGTTGAGGTTGAGCGCCTGGTTGGCCGGGATGGTCCAGGCGGTGGTGGTCCAGATGACGACGAAGGCCGGCTTGTCGAGGCCAGGCAGGCCGAAGGCACGGGCCAGCGCGGCCGGGTCGTCGGCCAGGAAGCCGACGTCCAGCGTGGTGCTCTTCTTGTCGGCGTATTCGATCTCGAACTCGGCCAGCGACGAGCCGCAGTCGAAGCACCAGTACACCGGCTTCTGGCCGCGGTAGACGAAGCCGCGCTCGATCACGCGCTTGAAGGCGCGGATCTCGCCCGCCTCGTTCGCGAAGTCCATGGTGCGGTAGGGCCGCTCCCAGGTGCCCAGCACGCCCAGGCGCTTGAAGTCGGTGCGCTGCTGCTCGATCTGCTCGGTGGCGTAGGCGCGGCTCTTGGCCTGCATCTCGTCACGGCTCAGGTTGCGGCCGAACTTCTTCTCGATCGCGTTTTCGATCGGCAGGCCATGGCAGTCCCAGCCGGGCACGTACTGCGCGTCGAAGCCGGCCAGCTGCCGCGCCTTGACGATCATGTCCTTGAGGATCTTGTTGACCGCATGGCCCATGTGCAGCTGGCCGTTGGCGTAGGGCGGGCCGTCGTGCAGCACGAACAGCGGCGCGCCGCAGCGGGCGTCGCGCAGCTGCTGGTAGGTGCCTTGCTCTTCCCACTGCTTGACCCAGCCCGGCTCGCGCTTGGGCAGGTCGCCGCGCATCGGGAACGGGGTGTCGGGCAGGTTCAGCGTGGTGCGGTAGTCCGGGGTGTCGGTCTTGTCGGTCATGGCGCTTGCCGCACCCGTTGGGCGGGTGCGCTCGTGGCATCAAGGCAAAGTGGGGCGGTGCAGCCGGTCAGGTCGCTGGCCGGCAGGTGCGCGGCAGCAGCGGCCGCAGCCCGGCGTGCGGCGGCAGGATCAGCGCGCGCGCCGAATTCGGTCGCGCGTGGTCTGCCGGCGGCCGGCGGCATGCCAGCGCAGCAGATCGAGCAAAGTCCGGTCGGTGGCCATCCG
>NZ_CAXFDV010000840.1:0-3919 GCF_964001545.1 uncultured Aquincola sp. | reverse complement strand
GTGTTTTTTCCAGGGCAAACCAAGGCTTATCAGTACACGCACCGGCAAGAGGCTTGCCATTTGTGGTTCCACGATCACTCATTGGGTTTGACCCGGCTGAACGTGTACGCGGGTTTGGCCAGCCATCTGTTTTTGCGCGATGCGTATGACCTGGGCGTGGGCAATACCCTGGGCCTGCCCAGTGGCGACTGTGAGCTTCCCCTGACCTTGCAGGACAAGGCGGTCGACATGTTCTCGGGCAAGTACCAGTACATGCCTGCGTTGTTGGGCAAGAACAGCTGGCTTCCCGGCATTTTTGGCGATCTGTCCTTGGTCAATGGCGCCGCATTTCCCAAGATGACGGTGGACCGCGGCGTTTACAGGTTCCGCATCTTGAATGCGGCCAACTCGCGGCCGTACGCCTTGACCATGTCCAATGGCGCCAAATTTCATGTCATCGGCAATGACCAGGGCATGCTCAACGCACCCGTGCCCACCACCAGCCTGGAGGTGTTGCCGGGCGAACGCTATGACGTGCTGATCGATTTCAGCAATGCGTGGGCGGGCAGCTCGGTGGTGGTCTACAACACGGCGATTCCGCCCAATGCCGGTTTCATCTTCGGCTCATTCACCGAGGTCATGCGCTTCGACGTGCGCGCCACACTGGGGCGGTTTCGCACGCTGCCCACGCGTTTGCGCGGCGGCGTGGGTCAACGGGCCGCGTTGCCCAGCGCCAGCAGCATCGTGCCGGTGCGCCAGCGCACGGTGACCTTGGCGCAGGTGATCGACATTGCCTGCGGTACCAACTCGGTGCCACTGCAACTGCGGCTCAACAACCTGCGCTTCGAGCAAGAGGCCGACAACATGGCGGTGGGCCAGTGGGAACTGTGGAACGTGGTCAACACCACCCTGGAGTCGCACCCGTTTCACATCCATCTGGCCGAGATGCGCATCCTCAACCGCCAGAAGATGAACATGGCGGCCTATTTGCTGGCGCACCCGATTCCACCGGTGGCCACCTACTGGGCGCCGCCCGTCGATGGGTTTACCAGCGCCGCAGCCACTGCCCCTGCGGCCTGGGAAGCCGGCCGCAAAGACACGGTCAATGTGACCGCCGAGGCCGTGACGCGCATCCTGGTGCGCCTGCCCACCGCTGAAGAAGCCGGTTTCGACCCGCGTGCCTCTTTCACCAACGTCGAAGGGCAACGCTTGTCGGGCTACATGTACCACTGCCATCTGTTGGAGCACGAGGACTGCGACATGATGCGCCCGATGCAATTGGTCTGATGGCCGTGCGCTACGGCTGGTGAAGGCCGGTTTCCCTGGATGGCTGGCCCATCCGGCCTCTCAAGAAATCAATGAACACCCGCGTCTTCACCGGCAGCTGCTGCCGCCGCGGGTGGTAGATGTAAAGGCCATCGAAGCTCGGGCTGTAGTGGGCCAGCACCTCCACCAGCCGGCCCTGCGCCACATGAGGCGCAGCCGCCTCCGGCACCGTGTGGCACAGGCCCAGGCCTTGGGCGGCTGCTTCCACCATCGTCATCCAGTGGTTCACGATCAGCGGGCCGTGCACCGCCAGTGACACGATGCGGCGCTTTTCCAGAAACTCCCAGCGGTACAGCGCGCCGCTGGTGGCCATGCGGTAGTTGATGCAGCGGTGCTGCAGCAGATCGGCCGGCACCTGGGGTGTGCCGTGCTGCGCCAGGTAGCCCGGCGCCGCATAAGTGCGCAGCCGGAATTCGCGCGTCAGCGGCAGCGCGATCATGTCGCGCTGCAGCGATTCGCCCAGGCGTATGCCGGCGTCGAAGCCCTCTTTCACAATGTCGACCAGCGCGTCCTGGTAGGCCAGCTCCAGCGTGATGTGCGGGTGCAGCTGGTGGAATTCGCTCAGCAGGGGTTCGATCAACAACTGGCCCGTGACCATCGGCAGCGTGATGCGCAGCAGGCCGCCGGGCATGCTGGCCTGGGTTTGCAGGTCGTCGGTGGCTTCGGCCAGGCCGGCCAGCAGCGGCGCCACGCGCTCCCAGTAGGCGCGGCCGGCTTCGGTCAGGTTCACGCTGCGGGTGGTGCGCTCGAACAGGCGTGCGCCCAGCCGCGCTTCCAGCTTGCGGATGGTTTGCGACATGGCGGCCGGCGTCACGCCCAGCGCCGCCGCCGCGCCGCTGATGCTGCGCAGCTCCGCCGTGCGGGCAAAGGCCGTCATGGCCGACAGGATCTCGGGGTTCATTCGTAAGCCTTGCTTAATGGGGCATGCAGTTTCATTGTGTATCGCTGTCGAATGCGGCGCAGCACACTCGCGGCTTCCGCAAGACAGCCACCGCCATGACCACCACACTGAACATCAACGGCCGCCGCATGGCCGTGGACGCTGACCCGTCCACCCCCATCCTCTGGGCGCTGCGCGACAAGCTGCAGCTCAACGGCACCAAGTTCGGCTGCGGGGCGGCGCTGTGCGGTGCCTGCACCGTGCACCTGGATGGCCAGGCCATCCGCGCCTGTGTCACGCCCATCAGCGCGGTGGGCCCCCACCAGCGCATCACCACGATCGAGGCGGTGGCCGACGACAAGGTGGGCAAGGCCGTGCAAACCGCGTGGGTGCAGCACGACGTGGCCCAGTGCGGCTACTGCCAGAGCGGCCAGATCATGAGCGCCACCGCGCTGCTCCAGCAGAACAAGAAGCCGACCGACGCCGACATCGACGCTGCCATGTCGGGCAACGTGTGCCGCTGCGGCACCTACGTCCGCATCCGCGCGGCCATCCACGACGCCGCCAAGGCCCTGGCCTGAAGGAGCCCACGATGACCGACACCACCGTGGCACGCACCCCGGCGCTGCAGCGCCGCAGCTTTTTGAAGATGGCCGCCAGCAGCGGATTTGCCCTGGGCCTGTACCCGCTGGTGCAGGCAGCGGAGAACGGCGCCGCCGCTGCGCCGCAGGGCGCCGCCGTGGCCGCGGCCATGGCCGGCGAACTCAAGCCCACGCAGCAGCCCGGCGCCTTCGTGCGCGTGGGCAAGGACGGCATCGTCACCGTGATGGTGAACCGGCTGGACTTCGGCCAGGGCGTGCACACCGCGCTGCCCATGCTGGTGGCCGAAGAGCTGGACGCCGACTGGCAGAAGGTGCGCGCCGAGCTGGCGCCGGCCGGCGAGGCCTACAAGGACCCCGGCTTCGGCATCCAGATGGTCGGCGGCTCCAACTCCATCAAGAGCTCGTGGCTGCAGTACCGCGAGCTGGGCGCCCGCGCCCGCGCGATGTTCGTGGCCGCGGCGGCGCAGCAGTGGCAGGTGCCGGCTTCGCAGGTGGGCGTCGCGGGCGGTGTGGTCAGCGCCGGCAGCCGCCGCGCCACCTTTGGTGAGCTGGCCGAGGCGGCGATGCGCCAGCCGGTGCCGGCGAGCGTGGTGCTCAAGCAGCCGGCCGACTTCAAGATCATCGGCCGGCCCACGCGCCGGCTGGACGCGGCGCTGAAGTCCAGCGGCCGGCAGTCCTTCGGAATCGACCTGCGGCCACCCAAGGCCGCGGTGGCGCTGATCGTGCGGCCGCCGGTGTTCGGCGCCCAGCTGGCCACGGTGGACGACAGCCAGGCGCTGGCGGTCAAGGGCGTGCACAAGGTGCTGCGCGTGCCGCTGGACCGCGGCGCCAGCGGCCTGGCCGTGGTGGCCGATGGCTACTGGACGGCCAAGATGGGCCGCGACGCGCTGGGCGTGACCTGGAACACCGACGGCGTGGAAAAGGTAAGCACCGACGCACTGCTGCAGCGCTACAGCGAGCTGGCGCGCCAGCCGGGCCTGAAGGCCAAGGTGGCCGACACCAGCGCGCTGGCCACGGCGCCGCGCCGCATCAGCGCCGAGTACCGCTTTCCGTACCTGGCGCATGCGCCGATGGAGCCGCTGAACTGCGTGATCGACTTCCGCGGCGATGCCTGCACGGTGCACATCGGCTC
>NZ_CAXFDV010000839.1:0-1567 GCF_964001545.1 uncultured Aquincola sp. | reverse complement strand
TTCAGCGGCGAACGCGCGCTGACGATCAGCAGCCCCGCGATCCCGCAGCACCTGGGCCGCCCGGCGCTGGTGCCCTTGCGGCTGAGCGGCCGGGAGGCCATCAACGGCTTGTTCGAGTACCGGCTTGTGCTGCAGACGCCGGATGAGCTGGCGGAGTTTGGCGGACTGCTGCGCGGCGCCAACTTCAGCCTGCCGGACATGGTCGGGCGCGAGATCTCTTGTTGCATCGAGCTGGAAGGCCATGGCGCCGGCCTGCTCGGCAACCAAGGCGCCGGCCAGCGCCAGATCAACGCGCTGATCACCCAGGCTCGGCTGCTGGGCGAAGACAGCCGGCATGCGCTGTACGAACTCACCCTGCGCCCCTGGCTCTACCTGGCCACGCTGAGTACCGACTGCAAGGTGTTCCAGAACCAGACGCCGGTCGATGTGCTGCGTGCCGTGCTGGACGACTACATCTTCCCGGTCGAGTGGCGGCTGATCGAGCGGTACCCGGTGGTGGACTACCTGGTCCAGTACAACGAGACCGACTACCAGTTCCTGTGCCGGCTGATGCAGGCCTGGGGCATCAACCACCACTTCGAGCACACGAACGGCGTGCACCGGCTGGTGCTGAGCGACTACAACGGCGCATTCAAGCCCCTGCAGGCGGACGACCCCGGCAGCAGTTATCACGCGATCGCCTACTACCCGCCGGGCCACAAGATCGACGAGGAGTACATCCACGCCTTTGCACCGGTGGATCGATTGACCGCTGGGCGCTACGAGAGCCGCGAATACGACCACACCCGCCCGCGGGCGAATTTGGCAGCCACCGCCCGTGCGGCGCGCCCCACCGGCCAGGCTGGCCAAGACGTGTACCTGTGGCGCGGCAGCCAGACCGTCGGCGAGGGCGAAGCCGCCGTGCACCTGCCCGCCAGCGACTGGAGCCAACCCAACCGCGGCGCCGACAAAGCCGCGAACCAGACGGAAGCCCAAGGCCGCCACCTGGCCCGGCTGCGCATGGACGCGCTGCGGCAGCTCGGCCACCGCGCCCGCGGCCAGGGCCATGTGCGTGGCATCGCCGCCGGCCACAGCTTCCGCCTGCGCGAGCATCCGCAGGCCGCGGCCAACATCGACTACCTGACGCTGGCGGCGGACTTGGTGGTGGAGAACGTCAGCGAAGACACGGCGCGGGCTGGAGCGCCAAAGGCGCTGTCAGACGCCCGACGCCTGGGCGGCCAGTGGCGCTGCACGGTGGACTTCGAGGTGCAGCCCGCCAGCGAACTGCTGCGGCCCGAAACCACCCAGCCCAAGCCCCACATCCCCGGCCCCGAGACCGCCATCGTCTGCGGTCCTGACGCCGACACGGCCGAAACCAACCTCTACACCGACCACCTGGGCCGCATCAAGGTCCAGTTCCCGTGGGACCGCTATGGCCCCAACACCCACCACAGCAGCTGCTGGGTGCGCGTGAGCAGCGAGTGGGCGGGCAACCAACTGGGCGCCATGCACCTGCCGCGGGTGGGGCAAGAAGTCATCGTCAGCTTCATCGGCGGCGACATCGACCGGCCCATCTGCACCGGCCGGG
>NZ_CAXFDV010000838.1:0-2536 GCF_964001545.1 uncultured Aquincola sp. | reverse complement strand
GGCTGGCAAAGATCAGGTTCGGCAGCGGGCGCATGCGAACGGTGGTCGGGTCGGGCAGCTGGGCCATGGGGTGACGAGGGGTGTCGCAGTTGGAAATCGAGGCCGCGAGTTTATGCGGCGGGGTTTTCCCGCTGATGGCAGTCAGATCAGCCATGAGCCCGCAGTCATGGCCTCGACCCCGCAGTCGGCTTAGAGTAAGCCGTTCGTCAGGCGCGAAGGCCACCATGCGGTCAAAGCGGTTGTGAAGCACCTACGGAGACAACGATGAGCGAAGACACCCCCACCAAGGTCTATGAACCCAGCGCCGCGGCCCGCGAAGGCGCGCATGTCTCGGGCATGGCGGCCTACGAGCGTCTGGTGGCCGAGGCCGAGGCCGACCATGCGGCCTACTGGGCCCGGCTGGCGCGCGAGTTCATCAGCTGGCACACCCCGTTCACCCAGGCGCTGGACGACAGCAACCCTCCGTTCTTCAAGTGGTTTGCCGACGGCACGCTCAACGCCTCGTACAACTGTCTGGACCGCCACATCGAGGCGGGCAAGGGCGGCAAGACGGCGCTGATCTTCGAAGCCGACGGTGGCGAGGTCACCCGCGTCACCTACAGCGAGCTGCTGGCCCGCACCTGCCGCATCGCCAATGGCCTCAAGAGCCTGGGCGTAAAGAAGGGCGACCGCGTCGTCATCTACATCTCGATGTCCATCGACGGCGTGGCCGCGATGCAGGCCTGCGCCCGCATCGGCGCCACCCACTCGGTGGTGTTCGGCGGCTTCTCGGCGCAAAGCCTGCGCGACCGCATCGAAGACACCGGCGCGGTGGCGGTGATCACCGCCGACCAGCAGGTGCGCGGCGGCAA
Source organism: uncultured Aquincola sp. (assembly GCF_964001545.1). Classification (NCBI taxonomy): domain Bacteria; kingdom Pseudomonadati; phylum Pseudomonadota; class Betaproteobacteria; order Burkholderiales; family Sphaerotilaceae; genus Aquincola; species uncultured Aquincola sp. The sequence continues at coordinate 1,685 of NZ_CAXFDV010000838.1, read as the reverse complement.
GCAGCTGCCGCTCAAGGCCATCGTGGACGAAGCGCTGGCCCTGGGCGGCTGCGACAGCGTCAAGAACGTGCTGGTGGTGCGCCGCACCGGCGCCGAACTGCCGATGACGGCCGGCCGCGATCGCTGGATGCATGAGCTGATCGCGCAGCAACCCGAGACCTGCGAGCCCGAATGGGTGGAGGCCGAGCACCCGCTCTTCCTGCTGTACACCAGCGGCTCCACCGGCAAGCCCAAGGGTGTGCAGCACTCCACCGGCGGCTACCTGCTGCATGCGGCGCTCACCACGAAGTGGACCTTCGACCTGAAGGACGACGACATCTTCTGGTGCACCGCCGACATTGGCTGGGTCACCGGGCACAGCTACATCGCCTACGGCCCGCTGGCGCTGGGCGGCACCGAGATCGTGTTCGAGGGCGTGCCCACCTACCCGGACGCCGGCCGCTTCTGGAAGATGATCCAGGACCACAAGGTCAGCATCTTCTACACCGCGCCCACCGCCATCCGCAGCCTGATCAAGGCCGCCGAAGGCAACGAGGCGGTGCACCCCAAGCGCTACGACCTGAGCAGCCTGCGCCTGCTGGGCTCGGTGGGCGAGCCGATCAACCCGGCCGCCTGGGAGTGGTACCACGCCAACATCGGCGGTGGCCGCTGCCCCATCGTCGACACCTTCTGGCAGACCGAGACCGGCGGCCACATGATCACGCCGCTGCCGGGTGCCACGCCGCTGGTGCCGGGCTCGTGCACGCTGCCGTTCCCGGGCATCACCGCCGCCATCGTCGACGAGACCGGCAACGACGTGCCCAACGGGCAGGGCGGCATCCTGGTGGTCAAGAAGCCGTGGCCCAGCATGATCCGCACGATCTGGGGCGACCCCGAGCGCTTCAAGAAGAGTTACTACCCGCCGGAGCTCAAGGGCTACTACCTGGCCGGCGACGGCGCCATCCGCGACGCCAAGACGGGCTACTTCACCATCACCGGCCGCATCGACGACGTGCTCAACGTCTCGGGCCACCGCATGGGCACGATGGAGATCGAATCGGCCCTGGTGAGCTGCACCGAGCTGGTGGCCGAAGCCGCGGTGGTGGGCCGCCCCGACGACACCACCGGCGAAGCCATCTGCGCCTTCGTGGTGCTCAAGCGCCCGCGCCCGACCGGTGAAGAAGCCAAGAAGATCGCCGCCGAGCTGCGCAACTGGGTGGGCCGTGAGATCGGCCCCATCGCCAAGCCCAAGGACATCCGTTTCGGCGACAACCTGCCCAAGACCCGCAGCGGCAAGATCATGCGCCGCCTGCTGCGCTCCATCGCCAAGGGCGAAGCCATCACCCAGGACACCTCGACGCTGGAGAACCCGGCGATCCTGGATCAGTTGGCGGAGACCAACTGATCCAGGCCGGGGAGGGCCGTCAGGCCTTCTTGGGGTAGCGCGCGAAGACCGAGGCCGCGCCCTGGCGGCTGATCAGCAGCACCGCGTAGGGGTCGGCCCGCGGCCCCATCTCCATGCCTGGTGAGCCTACCGGCATGCCGGGCACGGCCAGGCCCAGCGCTGCAGGGCGCGTGGACAGCAGCTGCCGGATCTCCGCCGCGGGCACGTGGCCTTCGATGACGTAACCGGCCACCGTCGCGGTGTGGCAGCCGCCGTACTGCGCCGGCATGCCCAGGCGCTGGCGCACCGCGCCGGTGTCGTT
>NZ_CAXFDV010000837.1:0-3556 GCF_964001545.1 uncultured Aquincola sp. | reverse complement strand
TGCACCTGCGCCTGCACCTGCACCTGCACCTGCACCTGCACCTGCACCTGCACCTGCACCTGCACCTGCACCTGCACCTGCACCCGCAGCGTCGCCAGCGCCAGCGCCTGCGCCTGCGACCGGCCCCCGCCCCACCCCGCCTAAGAGCCCGCCGCCCACCCCCGTGGCGCTCACCCCCGACGATGCGGCTCACCTCGCCGCCGAGCGCGCGCTGCTGGTCGTGAAGCTGCTGGACGCGCCGCGCGAAGGCCAGGCGGGCCGGGTGCTGGTCACCGTGCCGCAAGAGCTGGTGCGCCAGTCGGGCGGCTTCAGCTTCGACCTGCCGGACGAGCTGCAGCAGCCGCTGCGCGAAGGTGCCCCGCACAGCGTGAACACGGCCGATGGCGGCCCGCTGCCCGTCTGGCTTCGCCTGGTGGCGGCCAACGGTCGATTCGTGGCCGAGCGGGTGCCGCAGCAGGGCCTGCCGCTGGAGCTGCTGATCGTCATCAATGGCCAGCGCAGCGCACTGGTCATCCAGTGGCAAAAGGCCAGCCGGCACTGAAGGCCACCCCTGCCGCGCCCGATGGGATCGCCCCCGGCAGGGGGCGCTGTTACAAGGGCCCGGCAGTTCACCCGTCCGCTCCACGCCGGCTGTCTCCAAGGCGTGGATTCCTGAACCGCATGCGCCTGACCCCCGGGCGCTGGAGACCCGATTGAACACTCGACGTATTCGCCATGGGCTGCTGGGCGCGTTGTGCGCTGCCTTCTCGCCGCTGGCCCTGGCGCAGACCGATGCCGGCGCGCTGCTGCGGCAAAGCGAACCCCGCCCCGCCGAACTGCCCGGCCGCGCGCCGGTGCTCACCGCGCCAGGGTCACCGGCGGCGGCGCCCGCCGCTGCGGGCCCGCGCTTTGAACTGCAGTCCATCGTGCCCGAGGGCAACACCTTGCTCAGCCGCGAAGAGCTCGACGCGGTGGTGGCCCCCTGGCTGGGCCAGCGCGTGGGCCTGGCCGAGCTGCAGCAGGCCGCGGCCGCGGTGCAGCAGGCCTATGCCGACCGTGGCTGGCTGGTGCAGGCCTACTTGCCTAGACAAGACGTGAGCAGCGGCCGCGTGACCCTGCGCATCGTCGAAGCGCGCTTTGGTGGTGTGCGGCTGGAAGGTGAGCCCGGCCGCTTCGACCCCGCCCGGGCCCGCGCCATCGTGGAAGCGGCGCAGCCGCCCGGGGCCATGTTCAACCAGCGGGCGCTGGACCGCGGCCTGATGCTGGTGGACGACCTGCCGGGCGTGAGCATGTCGGCCAGCCTGCAGCCGGGCGAGCGCGAAGCCGACACCGCACTGGCGCTGCGCCTGAGCGACACGCCCACCTTCAGCGGCGACCTGGGCGCCGACAACGCCGGTGGCCGCGCCACCGGCACCGGGCGCCTCTATGCCACGCTGCGGCTCGATGGCCCGCTGGGCCGGGGCGAGCAGTTCAGCAGCACGCTGCTGCACACCCAGGGCAACGATTACCTGCGCCTGGGCGCCAGCCTGCCGGTGGGTGTGCAGGGCTGGCGGCTGGGGGCCAACGTGTCGGCGCTGCGCTATGAGCTCACGCATGCCGACTTCAACGCGCTGCAAAGCCGCGGCCGATCGAGCACCGCGGGCGTGGACGCCAGCTACCCGATCGTGCGGGCGCGCGACCGCAACCTGTACCTGCAGCTGTCGGCCGAGCGGCGGCAGTTCAGCAACGAAGCCAACGGCCAGCGGGTCAGCCGCTACCACGTGGACGCGGGCACGCTGGGGCTGTCGGGCAACCTGTTCGACGGCACGGGCGGCAGTACCGGTGCGGCGCTGGCCTTGGGCCTGGGCCGGGTGAACCTCAATGGCTCACCCAACCAGGCCGCCGATGCGGCCAGCGTGGGCACCGCCGGCGGCTATGCCCGGCTGCGCTACAGCCTGAGCCGGCTGCAGCCTTTGAATGGCTGGCTGGCCGGGTATGCCGCGCTGGCGGGGCAGTTCGCCGACGGCAACCTCGACTCTTCAGAGCGGCTGTACCTGGGCGGCCCGCAGGGTGTGCGGGCCTATCCGGTGAACGAAGGGGGCGGCAGCGCCGGCTCGCTGCTCAACCTGGAACTGCGGGCCACGCTGGCGCCGCAGTGGCAACTGATCGGCTTTTACGACCGCGGCCAGGTGCGTGTGAACGTGGACAACCGGCAGGTGGGTGCCAGCCCCAACCACTATGTGCTGCAAGGCGCGGGTGCCACGCTGGTCTGGCGTGGCCCGCAGGCCAGCGAGCTGCGGCTGACCTGGGCGCGGCGCCTGGGGCACAACCCCAATGCGACGTCCACCGGGCAGGACCAGGACGGTTCGCACCAGCGCAACCGCCTGTGGCTGCAGGCCGCGATCGCGTTCTGAGTCAGCGGCGCTGCAGGCTCAGCTGGTCCAGCCGGTCCAGGAAGCCGTCGGCGTCCACCTCGCGCACCGGCTCGCCGTGGTTGTAGCCGTAGGTCATCAGCAGCACCGGGCAGCCGGCGGCGCGGGCGGCCTGGGCGTCGTTGGCCGAGTCGCCGATCATCAACGTGTGCCCCGGTGCGGTGCCCAGTGCTTCGCAGGTCTTGACCAGCGGCAGTGGGTCGGGCTTCTTGCGCTCGAAGCTGTCGCCGCCGAAGACGAAGGCGAAGTGACCGTCGAGCCCCTTGCTGGCCAGCAGCGGCTTGGCGAAAGACAGCGGCTTGTTGGTCAGGCAGGCCAGCTTCAGGCCGGCGGCGCGCAATTGCTGCAGGCCTTCGGCCACGCCCGGAAACACGTCGGCATGCTGGCCGTTGATGCCGAGATAGTGGTGCTGGTAGCGCTGCCAGGCATGCTCGAACATCGCCTGCGACGGCGGCTCGCCGGCCGACTGCGCCAGCGTGTGGCGGATCAGGTGCTCGCTGCCCTTGCCGATGGTGCGCTCGATGAAAGCACGCTCCACATGCGGCAGGCCGATGTCGTCGAGCATGCCGGTGAGCGCGACCACGAAGTCGCCCAGGGTGTCGACCATCGTGCCGTCGAGGTCGACGATGGCGGCTTGGAGAGAGGTGGGGTTGAACGGCATAGGGCGCCGACCATACCGCAAGCCCGCGCCGGACGCGTCCTACGGGGCTGCCCGCCATCGGCTGCGCCCAGGCGTCGGGCTTGGCTTGCAGTGCACGGCCCGGGCCGCGCCTAGCCTTCAGGGTGAGACCACAACGCCTTGGAGACGACATGAGCGCCTTTGCTCCCCATGCCCTGCCGCTGCTGCGGCGCGCCGCTGTCGTGGCAGCCACCTGCCTGGCCAGCGTCGCCGTCCACGCGGCGGAACCGGCCAAGCCGGCCGCCTCGCGCACCGAGGCCGAGCGCGCCGCCTGCCTCAACGGCAGCTCGCAGCAAGACCGCGCCACCTGCCTGAAGGAAGTGGGCGCCGCCCAGGACGAACGCCGCCGCGGCACGCTGGACGACGGCCAGCAAGGCCGCTACGACCAGAACGCCCGCCAGCGCTGCCAGACGCTGCCCGGCGACCAGCAGGCCGATTGCCTGCGCCGCGCCAACGGCCTGGGTGAACAAAGCGGCAGCGTGGCCGG
>NZ_CAXFDV010000836.1:0-12377 GCF_964001545.1 uncultured Aquincola sp. | reverse complement strand
CCGCAGTGTGGCGAGCTGGCCAGGCCCAGCGCCAGCGCACCGGCCAGCAAGGCGCCGGTGGCCATCAGATCACCCGCGAGAACCGCTCACGCTGGCGGTCGGATTGCAGGTGGCGATCGAACACCATCGCGATGGCGCGCACCACGTACCAGCCGGCGGGCGTGATGGTGATGGCGTCGTCGCCCAACTCCAGCAGGCCGGCTTCGGCCAACGGCTGCAGCCGGCGCAGTTCTTCGGCAAAGTACTGCGGCACCTTCACCAGGTGGGCCAGCTCGATGGACTCGAACTCCAGCCGGCCCTGGCACATCAGCGCCATGATCACCGCGCGGCGCAGCAGGTCGTCGCGCGTCAGCGCCAGGCCCCGTTCCACCGCGAAGCGCCCTTGCTCCAGCGCATCGGTCCAGGCCTGCAGGTCCTTCGCGTTCTGGCTGTAGGTGGCGCCGATGCGGCTGATGGCCGAGGGCCCGAGGCCGATCAGGTCGCAGTCGGGCTGGGTGCTGTAGCCCTGGAAGTTGCGGTGCAGCCGGCCCTGCCGCTTGGCCACGGCCAGCGGGTCGGTGGGGCGGGCGAAGTGGTCCATGCCGATGTACACGTAGCCCGCGTCCAGGAACTGCGCCACCGAGCCTTCCAGCATCTGCACCCGGTCGGCCGCGGCCGGCAGGTCGGCGGCATGGATGCGCCGCTGCGGCTTGAAGCGCTGCGGCAGGTGGGCGTAGGCATACAGCGCGATGCGGTCGGGCTGCAGCTCGATGACCTGGGCGATGGTGGTGGCCACGCTCAGCTGCGTCTGCCGCGGCAGACCGTAGATCAGGTCGACGTTGATCGAGTCGTACTTCAGCGCGCGCGCCTGTTTCATCAGCGCAGCCACGCTTTCGAGCGGCTGCACCCGGTGCACCGCTTGCTGCACCTTGGTATCGAAGTCCTGCACGCCCAGGCTCAGCCGGTTGAAGCCCATGGCGCGGATGGCGGCCAGGCGCTGCGCATCCACGGTGCGCGGGTCCACCTCGATGGACAGCTCGGCGCCGGGCACGATGCGGAACTGGCTGCGCAGCAGATCCAGCAGGGAGGCCAGCTCGTCGTCGGACATGAAGGTGGGCGAGCCGCCGCCCAGGTGCACCTGCGACACCGGCTGGCCACGCCCCAGGGCCTGCGCATGCAGCGCCACCTCGGTGGCCAGCGCGTTCAGGAAGGGGCCTGAGCGCTCATGCCGGCGGGTGATGACCTTGTTGCAGGCGCAGTAGTAACACACCGATTCGCAGAAGGGCACGTGCACGTACAGGGACAGCGGCTGGCCGCCGCCGACGCTGGCTTCGCTGCGCAGGTGCAGCGCATCGGCATGCTCGTCGGGCCCGAAAGCTTCGATAAAGCGATCCGCCGTAGGATAGGACGTGTAGCGCGGGCCGGGCACGTCGAACCGCCGCAGCAGTTCGGTGTTCAGCGGGGCGGTGCGCAGCGGGGTAAGTATCGCGTTCATCACACGCAACTCTGCCGGAGCCTGGCACCGCGGTGCTTGATGTGGCGCAAGTCCATGCAAGGATGGCAGCGCAACAATCGTTGACCTTGCTCAAACCGATTGGCTAAGCAGTGAACAGCCCCCACACCACCACCATCCGTATCGAGCCACTGAAGGTGGCCTGCTCCAGTTGCAACCTGCGCGAGCTGTGCCTGCCGCTGGGCCTGTCCCAGCCCGACCTGGAGCGCCTGGACACGCTGGTCGATGCGCGGCGCTCGGTGCCGCGGGGTGCTGCGCTGTTCCGGGCGGGCGATCCGTTCCACTCGCTGTTCGCGGTGCGCACCGGCTTCTTCAAGACCTGCGTGTCGTCGGAAGACGGGCGCGACCAGGTCACGGGCTTTCAGATGGCCGGCGAGCTGCTGGGCCTGGACGGCATCAGCACCGACCGCCACAGCTGCGACGCGGTGGCGCTGGAGGATTCGCAGGTCTGCGTCATTCCCTTCGGCGACCTGGAAGGCCTGTCGCGCGAGTTCACCGACCTGCAGCGCCAGTTCCACAAGATCATGAGCCGCGAGATCGTGCGTGACCACGGCGTGATGCTGCTGCTGGGCAGCATGCGGGCCGAAGAGCGGCTGGCCGCCTTTCTGGTCAACCTGACGCAGCGGCTGCAGTCGCGCGGCTTCTCGGCTTCGGCCCTGGTGCTGCGCATGACGCGCGAAGAGATCGGCAGCTACCTGGGCCTGAAGCTCGAGACCGTCAGCCGCACCTTCTCCAAGTTCCAGGAAGACGGCCTGCTGGAAGTCAAGCAGCGCCATATCCGCATCGCCGACCAGGAAGGTCTGCGCAAGCTGGTCAACGGGCCGAACTGCTGATCAAGGGCTCGGCCAGCAACTGGGTGATGGCGCCTGCCGTCGCCATCGCCGCCCAGAAGATCAGGAACGTGACGCTGTAGACCGCGTTGTTGCTCCAGCCGATCGGCTCATGGCCGAACCAGGTGAGCGAGGCCGGGTCGACCACCGCGAACACCAGCATCTCCAGCACGCCCGCCATCACGAAGGCTGGCCAGGCGATCAGCAGCGCCCGCAGCGTGAAGCTCACGGCCGCGCTCCGCCGGTGCCGGACTGCGGCATCTGCGGGGCCGCCGCGGGCTGAGGCCGCTCGGCCTTGAGCGAGGTCACCGCCCGCGGGATGCGCACGGTGCTCACTTCCGGGTCGGCGCCGCGCACCGCGATGAAGGCGGTGGCCAGGCCGGCCACCACCACGGTGGCGGGGCCGCCCATCACCAGCCAGGCGGTGGGCACGCGCCACCAGGGCAAGGCGGGTCGGTTGTCTTGTCGGTTCATGGCGTACTCCTGGGCCGGGCGTGGGGTCAGCGCGGCACGATGAAAGTGGACTTCTCGGTGATGTCGGCCGGGTGGCTGCTGCCGGCCTCGCTCACCACGCGGAACTGCACCGGATGGGCACCGCTGCCCAGGCCTTGCGCCGCCTCCGGCGGCAGCTGCACCTGCAGCACGAACCAGCGTGCCTCGGCCGGGCCCAGCGCCAGCGGGCCATGCTCGGCCAGCACCGCGCCGGGCAGGCCGGCCAGGTCGAGCCGGTAGGTCTGCGGCTCGCTGCTGGCATTCATCAGCTGCAGCCGGTAGACGTTCTCGATGCGGCCATCTTCGACGATGCGGGCCAGCGAGGCCCGGTCGCGCACCACGTCCACCTTGAGCGGCGAGCGCTGCGTGAGGCTGAAGACGAAGGCCGCCGAGATGAGCACCAGCACCGCGCCATACACCAGCACCCGCGGCCGCACGATGCGGCGCAGCAGGCGGGCCGGCTGCTGCGGGTCCAGCGCCATCGCGTTCTGCGTGGCGTAGCGGATGAGGCCGCGCGGGTAGTGCATCTTGTCCATCACGCCGTTGCAGGCGTCGATGCAGGCGGTGCAGGCGATGCACTCGTACTGCAGGCCGTTGCGGATGTCGATGCCGGTGGGGCACACCTGCACGCACAGGCCGCAGTCGATGCAGTCGCCCACGCCCAGCTTGGCCTTGTCGGCATCGCGGCCACGCTTGCCGCGCGGCTCGCCACGCTGCTGGTCGTAGCTGACGATCAGCGTGTCATGGTCGAACATCGCGCTCTGGAAGCGCGCATAGGGGCACATGTACTTGCACACCTGCTCGCGCATGAAGCCGGCATTGCCGTAGGTGGCAAAGCCATAGAACAGCACCCAGAACCATTCCCAGGGCCCGAAGCTGAGCGTGAAGGCCTCGGCCCACAGCGTGCGGATGGGCGTGAAGTAGCCGACGAAGGTGAAGCCCGTCCACAGCGCGATGGTGAGCCAGGCCGCATGCTTGCCGCCCTTGCGCCAGAGCTTTTCCAGCGTCCAGGGGCCGGCGTCCAGCTTCATGCGGGCACCGCGTTCACCTTCGAACCTGTGCTCCACCCACAGGAAGATCTCGGTGTACACCGTCTGCGGGCAGGCATAACCGCACCACAGCCGGCCGCCCACCGCGGTGAAGAAGAAGAGGCCGTACGCGCTGAGGATCAGCAGCCCGGTGAGGTAGATGAAGTCCTGCGGATACAGGATCAGGTCGAACAGGTAGAAGCGCCGCGCGCCCAGGTCGAACAGCACCGCCGGCCGGCCGTTCCAGCTCAGCCAGGGCAGGCCGTAGAACAGCAGTTGCGTGAACCACACCAGCACCCAGCGCCACGTCGCGAACCAGCCCTTGACCGACCGCGGATAAACCTTCTTGTGGCTTTCGTACATCCACACCACGCGGGCGGGCTTGGCCGCCGCAGGGGTGGTGCCGGCGGCGCCGGCAGGCTGAATCGGTGAGGCAGGCATGCGGAGCTTTAGGGGGCGGCCTTGGCCACCGGCGAGCCCTGCGACAGGCTCCACACATAGGCTGCCAGCACGTTGATCTGCTCGGGGCTCAGGCGCTGGCCATGGGCCGGCATCACGTTGGTCTTGCCGTTGTTCACCATCGCGGTGATGGCGGCTTCACCGTAGCCGTGCAGCCAGATCTTGTCGCTGAGGTTGGGCGCACCCAGCGCCTGGTTGCCCTGGCCCTTGGCGCCATGGCAGGCCGCGCAGGCGGTGAACTTCTCGCGGCCCAGGTGGGCGGCGATGGGGTCGTGCGGCGAGCCCGACAGGCTCAGCACGTACTGCGCCACGTTGTGCACGTCGGTCGAGCTGCCCACCGCAGCGGCCATCGGCGGCATCATGCCCTGGCGGCCGTTGGTGATGGTCTCGACGATGCGCTCGGGCGTGCCGCCCCACAGCCAGTCGTGGTCGGTCAGGTTCGGAAAGCCCTTGCTGCCGCGTGCGTCGGCACCGTGGCAGGCCGCGCAGTTGTTGGCGAACAGGCGCTCGCCAATGGCCATGGCCTTGGGGTCGCGTGCCAGGTCTTCGGCCGGCTTGCCGTTGAAGGCGGCATACACCGGGGCCGCGGCTTCGTGGGCCTTGGTCTTTTCGGCCTGCAGCTGCCCGGCACTCGACCAGCCCAGCGTGCCCTGGCTGCTGCCCAGGCCCGGGTAGCTCACCAGGTAGATGGCGGCAAAGGCCACGGTGATGACGAACAGCCACATCCACCAGCGCGGCAGCGGGTTGTTCAGCTCCACCAGGTCTTCGTCCCACACGTGGCCGGTGGTGTTGTCATCGGCCATCACGCGGCGGCGTGCGGCGATGAAGAGCAGGGCCAGGCAGGCCACCAGACCGATGATGGTGACGGCGGCGACGTAGATCGACCAGCCGTTGTGGATGAAGTCGCTCATGAGCCGCTCCCTTCGGTGTGCAACTCTTCATTGAAGGGCAGCAGCGCGGCCTCGTCCAGCGCGCGGCGGCGGCTGGGCAGCCACACCCACACGGCCAGCGCCAGGAAGAGGACCAGGCTGCACAGCGTCACGGCGCTGCGAAGAACATTGATGTCCATGATGTGCCTTGCGATTACTTGACGTGCGTGCCCATCACCTGCAGGTACGCCACCAGGGCGTCCAGCTCGGTGCGGCCCTTGACGGACTCGGCGGCCCCGGCGATGTCTTCGTCGGTGTAGGGCACGCCCAGGGTGCGCAGCGTCTTCAGGTGGGTGGGCAGCGAAGCGGCGTCCACCGCGGTGCGTTCCAGCCAGGGGTAGGCCGGCATGTTCGATTCGGGCACCAGGTCGCGCGGGTTGTTCAGGTGCACGCGGTGCCACTCGTCGCTGTACTTGGTGCCCACGCGTGCCAGGTCGGGGCCGGTGCGCTTGCTGCCCCATTGGAAGGGGTGGTCGTACACGAACTCGCCGGCCTGGCTGGGCGGGCCGTAGCGCAGCGTCTCGGCCAGCAGCGGGCGGATCATCTGCGAGTGGCAGTTGTAGCAACCCTCGCGGGTGTAGATGTCGCGCCCGGCCAGCTGCAGCGCGGTGTAGGGCTTCAGGCCCTCGGCCGGCTGCGTGGTGCTGCGCTGGAAGAACAGCGGCACGATCTCGACCATGCCGCCGACGGCCACCGTCAGCAGGATCAGCACGATCATCAGGAAGTTGCTGGTTTCGATGCGCTGGTGGCCGCGCGCTTGTGTGTCATGGCTCATGGTGTTGCTCCTCAGGCGCGGACGAGTTGCGGTGCGTAGGCCACGGCGCGTTCGCCGCTGCGCACGGTCATCACCACGTTCCAGGCCATCACGCCCATGCCGGCGAGGTACAGCAGGCCGCCCACCAGGCGCACCACGTAGAACGGGAAGGTGGCCTTGACGCTTTCGACGAAGGTGTAGACCAGGGTGCCGTCGGGATTGACCGCGCGCCACATCAGGCCCTGCATCACGCCGGCGATCCACATCGCGGCGATGTACAGCACGATGCCCAGCGTGGCGATCCAGAAGTGCACCTCGATGGCGGCCACGCTGTGCATCTGGCGGCGGCCATACAACCGCGGGATCAGGTGGTACAGCGAGCCCATGGAGATCAGCCCCACCCAGCCCAGCGCGCCGGAGTGCACGTGGCCGATGGTCCAGTCGGTGTAGTGCGACAGCGCGTTGACCGTCTTGATGGACATCATCGGGCCCTCGAAGGTGGACATGCCATAGAACGACAGCGCCACGATCAGGAACTTGAGGATGGGGTCGTCACGCAGCTTGTGCCAGGCACCGCTGAGCGTCATCACGCCGTTGATCATGCCGCCCCAGCTGGGCGCCAGCAGCACCAGCGAGAACACCATGCCCACGCTTTGCGCCCAGTCGGGCAGCGCGGTGTAGTGCAGGTGGTGCGGGCCCGCCCACATGTAGGTGAAGATCAGCGCCCAGAAGTGCACGATGGACAGGCGATAGCTGTACACCGGGCGTTCGGCCTGCTTGGGGATGTAGTAGTACATCATCCCCAGGAAGCCCGCGGTCAGGAAGAAGCCCACCGCGTTATGGCCGTACCACCACTGCACCATCGCGTCCTGCACGCCGGCGTAGGCCGAGTAGCTCTTCATCATGCCGGCCGGCAGCGCCGCGCTGTTGACGATGTGCAGCAGCGCCACCGCGATGATGAAGGCCCCGAAGAACCAGTTGGCCACGTAGATGTGGCGCACCTTGCGGATGCCGATGGTGCCGAAGAACACCACGGCGTAGGCCACCCAGACCACGGCGATCAGGATGTCGATCGGCCACTCCAGCTCGGCGTATTCCTTGCCCTGGGTGTAGCCCATGGGCAGCGAGATGGCCGCAGCCAGGATGACCAGCTGCCAGCCCCAGAAGGTGAGCTTGGCCAGCCAGGGCAGGAACAGCGGCGTCTGGCAGGTGCGCTGCACCACGTGGTAGCTGGTGGCAAACAACGCACAGCCGCCGAAGGCGAAGATCACCGCATTGGTGTGCAGCGGACGCAGCCGGCCGTAGCTGAGCCACGGAATGCCGAAGTTGAGTTCAGGCCAGGTGAGCTGGGCGGCGATGAACACGCCCACCGCCATGCCCACCACACCCCACAGCACCGCTGCAAGCGCAAAGCCGCGCACGGCGTCGTCGGTGTAGGCCACCGTGTTGTTTGAGACTGGATTGGCAGCCATCGGCCGCCTCCTTTCCGAGCTTGTGAGAGGACACTCGGATTGTTTGGAAAAGGCCTTCAGCCGGCCTTGATGCGGATCAAGCGGGGCCTGCTCCGTGGGAACTGACGGGAGCTTCCACGCCTTCTTGCAGGATGTCTTCGCCCGCGCGCTGCAGGTCGTCGAACTGGCCGCCGAACAAGGCCCAGGCGAACGCACCCATGATGCCCAGCACCAGCAAGGCCGACAGCGGGATCAGCAGGTACAGGATGTCCATGGGCTCACACTTGTCTAGACGAGTGGCGGGCCAGCCGCAGCGAATTGCCGATGACCACCAGCGAGCTGATGGCCATGCCCAGGCCCGATGCCCAGGGTGGCAGCAGCCCGGCCAGCGCCAGCGGCACGCAGGCGGCGTTGTACGCCGCGGCCCACGCCATGTTCTGCCGCACCACGCGCAGCATGCGCTGCGACAGCCGCCTGGCATCGGCCACGTCGGCCAGGCGGTTGGACACCACCACCGCATCGGCATGGCTGCGGGTGACCAGCGCACCTTCGCCCATGGCCAAGGACACGTCGGCCTGCGCCAGCACCGGCGCATCGTTGATGCCGTCGCCCAGCATGGCCACGCGCTGGCCGCGTTGCTGGGCCTGGCGCAGCAGCGTCAGCTTGTCCTGCGGCTGCAGGCCGCCGTGGGCGCCATCGAGCTTCAGACGCGCGGCCAGCGCCGCAGCACGCTCGGGCGAATCGCCCGACAGCAGCGTGAGGCGCACGCCCTCGGCCTGCAGCTGGCGCACCGCCTCGGCGGTGCCGGGGCGCAGCTGCTCGGCCAGCACGAAGCAGGCGAGGGCGCTGCCTTCGCAGCCCAGCCACACCTGCGGGCCTGCGGGCGCGCGGCTGCTGCCGGCCACCGGGCCTGGCTCGGCCGCGCAGACGAAGGCCTGCGAGCCCAGGCGCCAGGTGCGGCCTTGTTCGTCGCGGGCTTGCAGGCCGCGGCCGGGTTGTTCCTCGATGGCTTGCCAATCGAAGGCCACGGCCTGCCCGGCCTGGGCATCGGCCGCCAGCGCCCGCGCCAGCGGATGGCTGGACCAGCCGGCCAGCGAGGCGGCGCGCTGCTGCAGCGCGTCTGCCGGACCCACGCCGCTGGCCGCCGGCAGCCAGTGCACCGCGCTGCAGCGCAGCTGGCCTTCGGTCAGCGTGCCGGTCTTGTCGACGAAGAGCTGCTGCACGCCGGCCAGGGTTTCCAGCGCATCCAGCCGGCGCATCAGCACGCCGCGGCGGGCCAGCGCGCCGGTGGCCGCCAGCACGGCCGAAGGCGCGGCCAGCGACAGCGCGCAAGGGCAGGTGACGATGAGCACCGACACCGCCACCCACACCGCGCGTTCGGGCTCGATGAACCACCAGGCCAGTGGAGCGCCGGCCGCCAGCAGCAGCACCACGCCCAGGAAAGGCCCGGCCCAGCGGTCGGCCGCGCGCGCCAGCGTGGGCCGTTGCGACAAGGCCTGGCGCATCAGCGCCACGATGGCCTCGTGCCGGGTGTCGGCGCCCACCCGCTGCACCTGCATTTCCACCGGCGCCTGCAGGTTCAGGCTGCCGGCCACCACCGCATCGCCGGGCTGCTTGGGCACCGGGCGCGATTCACCGCTGAGCAGCGCCTCGTCGGCCTGGGTGCTGCCGCGGGTGAGCACGCCATCGGCCGCAAAGGCCTGGCCGGCCGGCACCCGCAGCACGTCGCCCGGCGCCACGCGCTGGGCGCTGACGGTCTCGGTGCTGCCATCGGCGCGCACGCGCAGCACGCTGGCGGGCAGCTGGCCCAGCGTGGTTTCCAGCTGCTCGGCCGCGCGGTGGCGGGCCGCCATCTCCAGCCAGCGCCCGCCCAGCAGAAAGCTGATGAACATGGCGATGGAGTCGAAGTACACCTCGTGCCCGAACACGCCGCCAGGCTGGAAGGCCGCACCGCTGCTGGCGACGAAGGCCACCGCCACGCCGATGGACACCGGCAGGTCCATGCCGATGCGGCCCTGGCGCAGCGCGCGCCAGGCGCCCGAGAAGAACGGCCGGGCCGAGAACCACAGAACCGGCAGCGTGAGCAGCCAGCTGGCCCAGTCGAGCAGTTGCTTGAGGTCGGGCGCCAGCTCGCCGGGGCCGGCGAAGTAGGCAGGTGCGGCCATCATCATGATCTGCATCGAGCAGAAGGCCGCGACGAACAGGCGCCAGGTGGCGCTGCGCCGCTCGGCCTGGCGCTGCGCGCGGGCACCGGCCGCAGTGTCGGGCGCCGCGGTGTAGCCGGCGCGCTGCACCGCCCCCACCAGGTCGGAAGCGCGGGTGCGGCCGGTGTCCCAGCGCACGGTCGCGCGCTGCGCGGCGGCGTTGACGCTGGCCGACAGCACACCGGGCACGTTGCGCAGTGCCTGCTCGATGAGGCCGGCGCAGCTGCCGCAGTGCAGCCCGCCCAGCGCCAGCGACGATTCGGCCACCTGCCGGCCGGCGGCGTCGGCGCTGAAGGAGGTGAAGCCCCGCAGTTCCAGCGGATCGTCGAGCAGGGCAAGGGGCGGCGCCGCAGCGCGCACCGGCGCCGCAGCCAGGGCGGCTTCGGTCATGGGGGGAATCTAGGGGGTGGGGTGGTTGTGTGCCATGACGTAGGTCAAGCGGGGGTGTTTTCCGTCTGCGGGGGAACACCCTGGGTGGGTTGGGCCGGTTTGCTCCGGGCCGTGCGGGCGGGCCCGGGGGCTTAGCTTTCGCGGTCCGCGCAAAGCGCGGACTGCCCTGCGCTACTCGGGTGGGTGGCTCCGGCCCAACTCGCCTCCGTGCGCTGGCGCGCACTGCGACTCGGACAGTCGGCCGGAAATCAGTTCACGAAGCGCGCTGCGCGCGCCGCCACCCACCCTGCGTTGCTCGGCGCTCCACATGCGCCCCCAGACCCGCCCGCACGGCCCTGCGCAAAGGGCCAGGGTGGTGCTTCGCTGCGCGGCTCGCGCTGCGCGCGTTGACAGGGCTGGCGTCATCGATACAGCATGTTGCGATGCGGGCTCTCATTGCCATGCTCGCGTTGCCAATGCGAAGTTTTCGACGCAGGTGCAGCTTTGTCAGGTGACCTCATCCATGCCGCTCCAGCTTCGAAAGGCCCAGTCACACGACTTCGCCGCACTTGCGCAGATGCTGGAGCTTTACCAGTACGAGCTGTCCGACATCTGGCCGCAGAACGCTGATGCTCAAGCCAGATACGGCTACAACCTGGAACGCCACCGGCGTGGAGACCGCTTTCACGCGCATGTGGCGCTCTCAGATTCTCAGTATGTCGGGTTCGCCTTGGTGGCGCCTGCTGCCGTCACTCGGCAAGACGGCCACTGGATGGAACAGTTCTTCATCCTCAAGCGCTACAGGCGCAGTGGCGCCGGCCTCGCCTTGGCGCAGCACGTGTTTGCTTGTCATCCCGGGCCCTGGGAGGTCGGGCAAATGTCGGACAACCACCAGGCTCAAGCGTTCTGGCGGCGCACCGTTGCCGCGGTCGTGGGCTGCCAGTACACCGAGCTGCAGGTCACGCAAGGTGGGTGGCGAGGTGTCGTCCAGCAGTTCACGGTCGGCTGTGGGGCGCGGTAGCGCCATTGAGTCGCAGTCCGGACACGACCTTCGTGCCGAACAGGTACACGTGCTTCACGGTACGGGCGCCAGCTTGCGCCGCTTGGCTCGCCCCCGCGCCGGCAGCACCACTTGATGGCGCGCCTCGTCCGACAGCAGCAACAGCTTCAGCGAAGGTCGCGCGGTGGATTGCAGGCGGCGCCACTCCTCAACGGGCACCAGCACCGCAGCTTCCGCGCCCCGGCGGGTGACCATCTGGGGACCATCCGACAGGCAGGCGTCCAACAGCTGGCTGAAGCGCGCCCTTGCATCCTGAACCGGCCAATTCGTCATGGCTGCCTCCTTCGATCGGGTCATCTGTCGAATCTGCAAGCGGCGGTGATGCTTGTCAAACCCAAGTGCTCGAGTGCCCATTGCCGTAAAATTCCTACTTCAGATTCTTACCGCGAGGGTGCCATGCTGGTTACCGACAAGGGACAAGTCACCATTCCCAAGCACATCCGTGTGGCGGCTGGCGTTGCACCTGGCAGCGAAGTCACTTTCAGCCTGGAAGGCGGCAGGATCGTCATCACGCCCGTCGGCACGAGCATCAAGGAAGACCGGCGCGCGAAGCTCAAGGCCGCGGCGGCTCGGGTGCGCGGAAGCCTGAGCCCCGAGTTCAAACAGTTGGGGGCTGACGAGATCATGAGCTTCATTCGCGGCGAGGAACCGACCAAGGGCGCAGGTCGCCGTGGCGCTCGCTAGCCTGGCCAGCTACGACGGTTCGGCGGGTGTGCTCGTCGACACCAACGTCTGGGTGGACTGCATCGACGAGGCCAGTCCCTGGCATGACTGGGCGATAGAGCAGTTGCAGGTGTGCAGCGAGCGAAGTCCGCTGCACGTCAACCTGGTCATTTACGCAGAACTGCTGATCCCAGGGCCGGACGTCCGCGCTCTGGACGCGATGCTCGACATCTATGAAGCGCTGCGCTCACCCCTGCCGTGGGCCGCTGCGTCGCTGGCCGCTGCCGCCTACGCGATGTACCGGCGTCGAGGCGGGTCCAGGCACAAGCCATTGCCCGACTTCTTCATCGGGGCGCACGCGGCCGTGTCCAACCTCTCGGTGCTGACGCGAGATCCCAGGCCCTACAAGAGCTACTTCGCCAAGCTGCAAGTGATCGCACCTTGAGCGGCTGCGCCTGAGCCCCTCGGCGCCGAAAGAACAAAAAAAGGGCCGCATGCTGCGGCCCCCGTCACCCAGCAAAGCGGCTGGCGCTTACGCCTGCGGCTCATCCCCACCCGAAGTCAGCAACGGAATGCTGCCTTCCGAGCCCGCACCCAGCAGGCCCACGCGGGTGTAGATGCCCAGCTTCTGGCGGGTGTCCTGGAT
>NZ_CAXFDV010000835.1:0-4352 GCF_964001545.1 uncultured Aquincola sp. | reverse complement strand
TCGGCCACGCTGTCTTCCATCGTCACGGTGACGTTTTTCATCGGACCCGCCCACTGAGTTCGTGTATCACGATCTTCGTGCAACACGAACTTCGTGTCAACGCTTCAGCCGGAACTCCGCCGCCTGCGCGTGGGCTTGCAGGCCCTCGCCGTAGGCCAGTTCGGCCGCCACCTGGCCCAGCACCTGGGCGCCGGCTTCACTCACCTCGATCAGGCTGCTGCGCTTCTGGAAGTCGTACACGCCCAGCGGCGACGAGAAGCGCGCGGTGCCCGAGGTGGGCAGCACATGGTTGGGGCCGGCGCAGTAGTCGCCCAGGCTTTCGCTGGTGAAGGCGCCCAGGAAAATGGCGCCGGCATGCTTGAGCAGCGGTTCCCAGCGGTGCGGGTCGCGCGAGCTGACTTCCAGGTGCTCGGGCGCGATGCGGTTGCTGATGTCGCAGGCCTCTTCCATCGAGCGGGTGTGGATCAGCGCGCCGCGGCCTTCCAGCGAAGCGCGGATCACGTCCTTGCGCGGCATGCCGGGCAGCAGCCGCTCGATCTCGGCGCGCACCTGCGCGATGTAGCCGGCATCGGGGCACAGCAGGATGCTTTGCGCCAGCTCGTCGTGCTCGGCCTGGCTGAACAGGTCCATCGCCACCCAATCGGGCGGCGTGCTGCCGTCGGCCAGCACCAGGATTTCGCTGGGCCCGGCGATCATGTCGATGCCCACGGTGCCAAACACGCGGCGCTTGGCGCTGGCCACGTAGGCATTGCCCGGGCCGGTGATCTTGTGCACCGCCGGCACCGTGGCCGTGCCGTAGGCCAGCGCGCCCACCGCCTGCGCGCCGCCGAGGGTGAAGGCACGGTGCACGCCGGCCACATAGGCGGCGGCCAGCACCAGCGCATTGCGCTCGCCCTTGGGCGTGGGCACCACCATCACGATTTCACCCACGCCGGCCACCTGGGCCGGGATGGCGTTCATCAGCACGCTGGACGGGTAGGCCGCCTTGCCGCCGGGCACGTAGATGCCCACGCGGTCCAGCGGCGTCACCTTCTGGCCCAGCAGCGTGCCGTCTTCGTCGCGGTACTGCCAGCTCAGGCCGCAGGCCTGCAGCTGGCGCTCGTGGTAGCTGCGCACGCGGCGGGCCGCGAACTCGATGGCATCGCGCTGCGCCGCGGGCAGGCCCTCGAAGGCGGCCTTCAGCTCGTCGCGGGTGATTTCCAGCGCGGCCACCGAATCGGCCTGCAGGCCGTCGAAGCGCGCGGTGTACTCCAGCACCGCCACGTCGCCACGCGCCTGCACGTCCGCCAGGATCTCGGCCACCCGCTGCTCGATCGCATGGTCGGTTTCGGCCGACCAGTGCAGCACGCGCTGGAACTCGGCTTCGAAGTCGGCGGCGGTGGTGGCGAGCTGGCGGAGGGCGAGGGTCATGGCTGGATCGCGGATTCGAAGGCGTCGATGAGGGGCCGAAGCACGTCGGCCTTGAGCTTGAGCGCGGCCTGGTTGACCACCAGGCGCGAGGAGATGGGCATGATCTGCTCCACCTCCACCAGGTGGTTGGCGCGCAGCGTGCTGCCGGTGGACACCAGGTCGACGATGGCATCGGCCAGGCCCGTCAGCGGCGCCAGCTCCATGCTGCCGTAGAGCTTGATCAGGTCGACGTGCACGCCCTTGTCGGCAAAGTGCTGGCGGGCCACGGTGGTGTACTTGGTGGCCACGCGGATGCGCGAACCCTGCTTGACCGCGGCGGCGTAGTCGAAGTCGGCCCGGGTGGCCACGCTCATGCGGCAGCGGGCGATGTTCAGGTCCAGCGGCTGATAGAGGCCGCTGCCGTCGTGCTCCAGCAGCACGTCCTTGCCGGCCACGCCCATGTCGGCGCCGCCGTACTGCACATAGGTGGGCACGTCGGTGGCGCGCACCAGCACCACGCGCACGTCGGGCCGGTTGGTGGGCAGGATCAGCTTGCGCGAGGTTTCCGGGTCTTCGGTCACCTCGATGCCGGCGGCCTTCAGCAGCGGCAGCGTCTCGTCGAAGATGCGGCCCTTGGACAGTGCGAGGGTGACGGTCATGCGTCGCCCCTGTCGGCGGCGCCGGCGATACGCTCGATGTCGGCGCCCAGCGCGCGCAGCTTCACTTCCATGCGGTCGTAGCCGCGGTCCAGATGGTAGATGCGATCCACGATCGTCTCGCCCTGGGCCACCAGGCCGGCGATCACCAGGCTGGCCGAGGCGCGCAGGTCGGTGGCCATCACGCGGGCGCCCGACAGCCGCTCCACGCCCTGCACCACCGCGGTGTGGCCGTCCACCTCGATGTTCGCGCCCAGGCGCTTCATCTCGTCCACGTGCATAAAGCGGTTCTCGAAGATGGTTTCGGTGATGCGCGCCGCGCCCTCGGCCACCGCATTGACGGCCATGAACTGCGCCTGCATGTCGGTGGGAAAGGCCGGGTACTCGCTGGTGCGGAAACCCACTGCCTTGGGCCGGGCGCTGGCGCGCACGCGGATCCAGTCGTCGCCCGACGTGATGTCGGCGCCGGCTTCACGCAGCTTGTCGACCAGCGCATCGAGGTGGTGGATGCAGGTGTCGCGCAGCGTCACGTCGCCGCCGGTGGCCAGCACCGCGCACAGGAAGGTGCCGGTCTCGATGCGGTCAGGGATGGTGCGGTGGCCGCCGGTGGGCGCATGCAGCCGCTCGACGCCGGTGATGCGCAGCCGGCCGGTGCCGATGCCTTCGATCTTGGCGCCCATCTTGACCAGCATCTCGGCCAGGTCGGTGACCTCGGGCTCCTGGGCAGCGTTTTCCAGCACCGTTTCGCCTTCGGCCAGGGTGGCGGCCATCAGCAGGTTCTCGGTGCCCGTCACCGTGATCATGTCGGTGGTGATGCGCGCGCCCTTGAGCCGGCCGCCGGGCGCCTGCGCCACGATGTTGCCGTGCTCCACCACGATCTGCGCGCCCATGGCCTGCAGGCCCTTGATGTGCTGGTCGACCGGCCGCGAGCCGATGGCGCAGCCGCCGGGCAGCGACACCGTGGCGGTGCCGAAGCGCGCCAGCAGCGGCCCCAGCGCCAGGATGGAGGCACGCATGGTCTTGACCAGGTCGTAGGGCGCCACCGGATTGGCCACGTCGCTGGCGTCCAGCACCACTTCGTCGGGGCGGGCATCGTCCTGCCGGGCCTGCACGCCCATGCTGCGCAGCAGCTTCAGCGCGGTTTGCGTGTCTTTCAGGCTGGGCACGTTGCCCAGGTGCACCGGCTCGGCGGTGAGCAGCGCGGCGAACAGCTGCGGCAGCGCCGCGTTCTTGGCGCCGGAGATGCGCACTTCGCCCTGGAGGCTGCGGCCGCCGCGGATGAGGAGTTGGTCCATGTGGTGTGGGCTGGCTGTGCGGCGCCGCTGGCGGCAGCCGGGCCATCACGCACCGTGAGGCAGCCCGCCGCCCGCGGCTTGCCGCGGGGTCGATCAGTGGCGGTGGGGCTCGGCGGCGGGGCTGGCGGGCTGGGCCTGCCATTCGGCGGGCGTCAGCGTCTTCATCGACAGCGCGTGGATTTCCTCGCGCATGCGCTCGCCGAGCGCGGCATACACGCGCTGGTGGCGCTGCACGCGGCTCTTGCCGTTGAATTCGGCCGAGACGATGGTCGCAAAGAAATGGCGGCCGTCGCCTTCGACGTCGAGGTGTTCGCAGGGCAGTCCGGCGGCGATGAAGTCGCGGACCTGCTGGGGTGTGGGTTCGGCCATGGCGCGCGGATTATCGCCTGCGGCGTGAAGTCCTGCCCGCGCCGTTGTCCCGGTGCACGTCGTGGGTGACCACGGCGGCCTTGGGGCTGGGCGGATTCAGCCAGTCGGCATGGGCCAGGGTGCGGCGCACGTCGTCCAGGCCGCTGGCCCAGTGCTCACGCATGGTCAGCGGGCCGAACTCGTAGTCCTTGTTCAGGCCGTCCCACTCCTTGTCGCGGTAGATCAGCTGCACGATGTTGAGCTTGCGATCGCAGGCCTCGACGGCGGCTTCTTCGCACCACTCGCAGCCCACGCGGGCTTCGGGCGGCACCTTGGCCAGCACGCCGCGCAGCAGCGCGCGCAGCTTCTGCTCGCGCGCCATCAGGTCGGTGATGGCACGGGTGCGGCTGGAAAAGCGGATGTCCTTCTGCCGCTCCTCGATGTCGTAGAGGTTGGCCGGCAGCGGGCCGGTGGCGCTCCACAGGTCGACCTGGAAGGCCAGGGTGTCGCGCCGCGGCGTGTCGGCCAGCACCTCGGTCAGCGGCGTGTTGGACACCAGGCCGCCGTCCCAGTAACTCTCGCCGTCGATTTCCACCGCCGGAAAGCCCGGCGGCAGCGCGCCCGAGGCCATGAAGTGCTCGGCCCGCAGCCGGCCCTTCCAGGG
>NZ_CAXFDV010000834.1:0-1969 GCF_964001545.1 uncultured Aquincola sp. | reverse complement strand
GAGATCGAGCGAGAACTGCTGGCCGGCACGCTGGACGCCGGCATCGTGGCCGCCCGCGCCGCGCCGGCCGGGCTGGAGCAGCACCGGCTGTACGAAGAGGCCAACAGCCTGTGGGTGGCGCCCGGCCATCCCTGGCATGCCCGCGCGGGCGACGAATCGGCGCCGCTGCGGCTGGAAGACGCCGCGCTGGTGACCGACCCCTACGTCGACACCCTGCCGCCCGCGCTGCTGCCAGTGCCGCCCGCGGCGGGCAGCGCGCGGGCCGACAGCCTGGAAGGCGTGGCGCTGCTGGTGCTCACCGGCCGCCATGCGGGTTTCCTGCCCGACCACTATGTGGCCGGCACCGCCGCGCTGCAGGGGCTGCGGCGGGTGCAGCCGGCGCGTTATGCGCACCGGCAAGGCATCGTGCTGATCTGCCGCCGCGGCAAGGCCACGCCGGCCTTGCGGCGGCTGATCCGCGCGCTGGCGGCGCCGGACGCCGGGGCGTAGCGGCGCGGGGCGTTGGGGCGTGGCGCCCGTCGGGCACCGGGGCATCGCGCCCCTGGGCATCTCGGCAGGCAGCGCGCAGCGCCCAGAAGCCCGGGCCTGCCCATGCCACTCAGCGCCTCGCCGGCAGCTCCGCCTGCGGCCAGCCGCCCTCGGCCAGCATCGCCGCCACCACCGCCTGCAACTGCTGCCGCACCGCCTCGCCCGCCGGTTGGCCGGCGGCGGCACGGCTGCCGCACACCGCCAGCGTGCGGGTGAAGGCGCGGCCGGCGATCGGCCGCCAGCTCAGGCTGGCCGGGTCTTCATGCTCGAAGGCCGACCAGGGCAGGATGGTCCAGGCGATGCCGGCCTGCGCGGTGGCCACCATCACCTGCGCAGCGGCGCTTTCGGCCACCAGCCGGTAGCGCAGGCCGGCGGCGTTGCACAGCTGCTCGATGCGCACCCGGATGGCATTCGGAAAGGCCGGCAGCAGCAGCGGCAGCGTGGCCAGCTGCGCCACCGCCACCGCCACTTCCACCGGGCCGGGCGGCACGTCGCCGGGTGGCCCCACCAGCATCAGCTCTTCGGTCACCAGCGGGTGCACGTCCAGCCGCGCATCGTCGCCCGGGTGCACCGCCACGCCCAGGTCCAGCAGGTGGCGCTGCAGCATCTCGGCGATGTAGGCGGTGGAGCCTTCCACGATCTCCAGCGTCACGCCCGGGTGGGCCTCGCGCAGTGCGCGCAGCAGCGGCACCGCCACCCGGCGCGCAGTGCTGGCCGGCAGCCCCAGCCGCACATGGCCGGCCACCTCGCCGCCTTCCTGGCGCACCAGCGCCGGGATGTCGCCGGCCTGGCGCAGCAGGGCCTTGGCCTGTTCGTACAGCCGCCGGCCGGCCGGCGTGGGGCGGGCGCCGCGGGCGCCGCGTTCCAGCAGCGGCAGGCCCAGCTCGGCCTCCAGGTTGGCCACATGCTGGCTGAGCGAGGGCTGCGCCACGTGCAGCGACTGTGCGGCGGCCGACAGCCCGCCCAGCTCCACGATGCGCACGAAGTACTTGAGCTGCCGCAGGTCCATGCCGCCAGTATGCGCTGCGAGCCATCGCAAAAAGCGATGACTGCATCGGCAAGCCGTCTGGCTGCGCCATTGCGGCGGGGCGGGGCGCTTCCTATAGTGGGCCGATACCTGCAGCAGGCCCGTTGCGCCTGCGCATCAGCCGGATCGAGCGCCCCATGAATGCCGTTGTCACCGAAGCCCCCCGACCCTTCGTCGAGTTCGCCGCCCGCCTGCGCCCGCAAAGCGTGCTGCGTGCGGCCATCACCTCCGCCTATCGCCGGCCCGAGCCGGAGGCCGTGGCGGTGCTGCTGGAGCAGGCCCGGCTGCCCGCGGCCCAGGCTGCCGCGGTGCAGGCCTTGGCCGGCCAGCTGGCCACGCGGCTGCGTGAGCGCAAGTCGGCCGGCGGCCGTGAAGGCCTGGTGCAGGGCCTGGTGCAGGAGTTCTCGCTCTCGT
>NZ_CAXFDV010000833.1:0-9835 GCF_964001545.1 uncultured Aquincola sp. | reverse complement strand
GATGCCGAACAGGTTGTGGGTGCTGCTGCCATCGGCCGCGCGCAGCGGGCGCTGGCCCCAGCCCGATTCGAGCGCGGCATGCGCGGCCAGGATGTCGGGCGCCACGCCCAGCTGCTGCGAGGCTTGTTCCGCCCAGGGGGTGATCTGCCCCAGGAAGGCCTGGCGGTCGGGCGAGCCAGCCTGGCTGTCGGCCAGCGAGCCGCTGCCGGGCAGTGCTGCCACCGTCGCGGCGGCCGGCGCGCCGGTGCCGGCATCGCCGGCCTGCATGCGGGCCAGGTAGGCGCGGGCGGCGCTGCTCAGCGCGGGCACGTCGCCGCTGTCGCGCGAGCCATGGGCGATGTAGTCGCGAATCTCGCCGTCGAGCTGCCTGAAGGTCTGGCTGAAGCGGGCGCCGCCACCGGGCAGCGAGGGCGCGGTGGGGGCGGTCGGCGCCGTGGGCGCTGCGCTGCCCAGCAGGGCGATGTCAGGCCGGAACATAGGTATCGGCCTCCCCAGCCAGTACACGTTGCATCAGGGCGTGCTGCTCGGTCAGCAGCCGGCAGTTGCGGCTGTTGAGCTGCTTGCACTCCACCACCAGGGCTTCCAGGCCCTGCCACAGCTGCTGCAGCGGGCCGCGCATGGCGGGCGCGAACAGGTCGATCACCTGCGCCATCGTGGCCGGCGGGCGGATGTCCAGCAGCGTGACGCCACGCATGCGCTCGCGGCGGCGGCCATCCAGCACCGCCACCAGCGCGGTGATGCGCTGGCCGAGGTCGGTGAGCGTGGCGGTGTCGTGGCGCAGCGCGGCCTGGAACTGCTCGGCCAGCAGGCCACGCAGCGTCTGGTAGTCGGTCTGGTCGGCATGCACGCCGGAGACCAGCGCACGCAGCACGTCGGAGCGTTTCATCAGCCGCGCCCTCCGTGAAAGCGCTGGATCAGGCCGGCCAGCTTGGCGGCGTCGAACTGCAGGTCGCCGCGGGCGATGGCGTCGCGCAGCTCGGCCACCTTGGCATGGTCGATCTCGGGCATCTGCGCCATCGCGGCCAGGGCCGGGCCCAGCACCGCCGACTGCAGCACCTGCGGCGCCGCACCAGCCTGAAGGGCGCCCGACTCGCTCAGCGCACCCAGGGCGCCCAGGCTGCTGGTGGCGGCCACCTTGCCGGCACCGGCCGCACCGCTGCGCACCGGCCCGCTGCGGGAGGAAGACGTCTTGGAAGAAGTTCTCATGGCGTGTTCGTCCGTGGTCGTCAGCGGCCGCCGGCGACCGGAGTGGCCGTGGCGTCGCGCCCGGCCAGCAGTTGCGTGCGCAGCGCGGCCACGCCGGCTTCGGGCTTGTTCGGCAGGGCCGAGAGGCTGCCCGGCACCAGCGCCTGGCTGCGCGTGGGCATGCCGTACATGGCGCTCACGTTGCGGGCCTGGTCGGGCGTCAGCACCATCAGCTCGATGCGGCGGTTGACGTCGGCACGCGGGTTGTCGGGGGTCATCGGGGCACGGTCGGCCATGCCGGTGACCTGCAGCACGCTGGTCTCGGGCATGCCGCCCATCAGCAGGTGGGTGCGGGCGGCGGCGGCCCGGTTGTTCGACAGCGACCAGTTGGAAAAGGCCGTCGGGCTCTTTTCCACGTAGGGCAGCGAGTCGGTGTGGCCGACGATCATCAGCTGGTTCTCGATCTGCGCGAACAGCGGGCCCAGGGCCTGCATCAGCGCGCGAAAGCGCTCGGTGGGAATGGCGCTGCCGCGCTTGAACATGCCTTCGCGGTCGGTGTCGTGCAGCATCACGCGCAGGCCGAAGGGCGTGATCACCGCCTGCAGGTTGTCTTCCAGGCCGGCGCGGCGGCTGACCTCGGCCATCACGCGGGCCAGCTCGGCCATGTCCGATTCCGACTCGTAGCGCGACTTGCTCAGCTTGGGCGTGGGGCCGGCGCCCTGGCCGGACTCACGCGCGCCCACGGCACCATCGCGGTTCTGCGAATCCTCGCCATGCGAAGGCACCGGCTCGCGCGAGATCAGGCTGCCCAGCGGATTGCCCGGCTCGCCGGGAATGCGCCCGCCGCCGCCGCCTTCCATCGGGCTGCCGCCTTGCGCCATGCGCAGCTGCTCGGCGGTTTCCTGCTGCTCGCGCGAGGCCATCAGCCACAGCACCAGGAACAGGCACAGCAGCGCCAGGCAGAAGTCGGCGAAGGCCACCTTCCAGGCGCCGCCATGGTCGTCATGGTGGCCCTTGCCGGAGACCCGCTTGACGACGGTCTCTTCATGGTGAGCCTTGCCCTTGCCTTCAGGCTTCGACACGCTTGTCTCCCGCCCGGCGCTGCGGCGTGGCATCCGGGTCGCCGGCGTTCTGCATCTTGTCGATCCAGCCTTCGAGCACCGCGAAGCTGGGCTTGATGTTCAGCTGCACCAGGCGGCGGCCGGCGTCGATGGCCAGCAGCGGCGGCTTGCCGGCCACGTGGGTGCACAGCACCACCTTGACCGATTCCAGCGCCTGCATCTCTTCGGCCACCAGCTGCTTCATCATCATGCTGATGGGGTCGAGCAGGCCATAGCACATGAAGATGCCGATGAAGGTGCCCACCATGGCCGCACCCACGCGCACCGCGATCTCGCCGATGGCGGCGCCGTCGGCCACGACGTTCATCGTCATCACGATGCCCAGCACGGCTGCGAGGATGCCGAAGCCGGGCATCGCCTCGCCGATCTTGGCGAGCGACTTGGCCGGCTGCATCAGCTCCTCGTGGATGGCCTCGATCTCCTGTTCGAGGACACCCTCCAGCTCGTGTGCGTTGATCTTGCCCATCGCCATCAGGCGGAAGTTGTCGACGATGAAGTGGAGCAGCTTCGGCTCTTCCAGGATCAGCGGATAACGCTTGAAAAGAGCGCTTTCATGCGGCGCTTCGACGTGCGCGTCCAGCGCCTTCAGGCCGCCGGCGGCGGTCTGCAGCAGCTCGTACATCAGCAGCAGCAGCTGGCGCTGGAAGTCTTCGCCCGGCTTCTTGCGCAGCATCACCTTGCGCACCTGCAGCCACAGCTCCGACAGCACGTGGCCGGGGTTGCCCAGCACCAGCGCGCCGGCACCGGCGCCGACGATGATGACCAGCTCCACCGGCTGCCAGATCATCGACAGTGCGCCGCCGTGGAACACGAAGGCGCCGAACACGCAGCCCAGGATGATGAGGATGCCGATGATGGATTGCATGGAAGACTCGGTAATGCAGGAGGGTCAGGCGGGCTGCAGGAAGCTTTTCATCTTCTTGAGCGCGCCCTTGTTGATCTGGCAGATGCGCGCCTCGGTGACGTCCAGCACCGCGGCGATTTCCTTCAGGCTGAGTTCGAACTCGTAGTACAGCTGGATCACGCGCTGCTCGCGCACGTCCAGTGCGCGCAGCGCCTGCTCCAGGCTGCGGCGCAGCACGTACTGCTCTTCGGGCGATTGCTGGTCGCTGGGCACCAGGCTCAGCTCGGACACCAGCTCGTCAAAACTGGACAGCGCCTCGGCGTTTTCGTCCAGCTGGTGCTCATGCCACTGCTCGGCGCTCAGGCCCAGGGCCTTGATCACCTCGGCGTCGGTGGGCTCGCGGCCCAGCTGGCGCGTCAGCGCGCGCACGCCGTCGCGGATCTTGTGGCTGTCCTGGCGCACGCCGCGCGGCCGCCAGTCCTGGCGGCGCAGCTCGTCGAGGATGGCGCCGCGCACGCGCATGGCGGCATAGCTGCCGAACTTCTCGTCCGGCGGGCCGTAGCGGCGCAGCGCATCCAGCAGGCCCATCAGGCCCACCTGCTCCATGTCGTCGCGGCCCATGGTCACCGTGACCTGGGCATTGAGCTGGCGCACGATGCGCTTGACCAGCGGCGCATAGGCCATCAGCTGCGCGCCTTCGTCCAGCGCGCCCTGCAGCGCGGCGGCCGGCGGCGCACCCCAGGCCTGTTCACCGTAAGCGGCGACGTAGCTCATGGGCCGCCTATTCGATGATCAGCTTGCCGATCATCGCGGTCTTGAAGGGCATCTCGCGATGCTCCTCTTCATAGTTCTTCGCGAAGGCGGCGTTGAGTTCTTCGGTGTACTGGTCGATGGTCATCTTGCCGGCCGTCTCCAGCGTGTGGGCCGACAGCGCCTTGACCGCCACGCTGCGCAGCAGCGGCAGGTGGTCCTTGAGCACCTTTTCCTGCTCGGCCGGTGTCTTGAACACCATGTCCACCGCCAGGTAGTGCGACAGCGGCTCGCCTTCGCGGCCGCGCAGCATCACCAGCACCTTGTCCAGGTTGACGTACTTGTAGACGGTCTTGTCGACCTTCGGCGCTTCTTCCGCATGGGCGGCCTTGGGCTTGAGGTACCACCAGGCGGCGGCACCGCCGCCCCCCAGCACCAGCACCGAGGCCACGCCGGCGATCAGCAGGACGTGCAGTTTCTTCATGGGTTACTCCAGGCTGGACGCCATCGAGAACGGGCTGCCGCCGGCGCCGTGCTCGGCTTCGGCCAGGGCACGGCCGGGGCGTTCTTCGGCCTGCGGCTGGCCGCCCTGGCGGCGGCGGCCGTCGGCATCGCCCGGCTGGGCGGCCACGTTGACCGAGACGTCGGTGTACTGGCGCTGCGACAGGTCCTGCCGCAGCGCATCGCTGATGCCTTGCAGCTGGCGCTGCACATCGGGGTGGCTGGCGCTGAGGTGCACCTGCAGCGCGCCGGCTTCATGGCGCAGCACGATCTCCACGCTGCCCATGGCCTGCGGGTCGAGGCGGATGACCGCATGCTCGCTGCGCTGGGCGATCTGCACCTGCAGCCGATCGCCCAGGGCCTGCAGCAGCGCCGGGCCATGCGCGGGCACCGGGCGGCTGCTGGCGGCCACGGCGCTGGCCGAAGCGGTGCTCTGCACGGTCGCGGTGCCGGCATCGGTGCTGGAGGCGGCGACCAGCGCGGCCACGTCGTCGCGGCGCAGCGGCTGGGCCGGTGCGCTGCGCTCGGCGGCGCTGGCGGGCTCGCGCAACGCGGCGGCAGAGGCGCCGGGCGTGCCATCGGCGGCCAGGCCGGCCAGCGAGGCGCGGGCGTCGGCGCCCGGCGCGGCGGGGGTCGGCTGGGCCTGCTGGGCTGCGGCCTGGGCGCTCAGTGGCGCCATCTGTTGGGTGCTTCGCTCGGTGCCTGCATGGGCAGCGGGCTGGGCCGTCTGTGCGGCGGGGCGGCCGGTGCGGGGCAGGCCGTCGGCCGCGGGCGCGCCGCCCAGGCCGGCGATGGCGGCAAGGGCATCGCCCTCGGCGCGGCTGCCGCTGGCGGCGCCGGCAGTGGCATCGGGCGCGGTAGCGGCCGGCGCTGCGCTCGGCATCACGGCGGCCATCGGCAGGCTGGCCATCAGCATGGCGGTGTCCTGGCGCCAGGCCGGGGTCAGCTCGGGCACGGGCTGGGGGCTGGGGTCGCCGGCCCCGGGCAGCGGCGTGGGCAGCGTGGCCGCGGCATCACCGGCCGAAGCCTCGGCAGGCTCGTCGCCGGTGGCCTCCAGGTCTTGCGGCGCGGCGTCCAGCGTGGGCAGCAGGCCCAGGCTGGCCAGCAGCGCATTGAAGGCACCGGCCTGCGCACCGTCGGCCTCGGCCGCTGCGCCGTCCGTCGAAGGGCGGGGGGTGGCCGCGGCCACGGGCGTCGTGGCCGGTGGGCTGGCCGGCGCGATCGCGGGGCCGGCGTTGGCCGCGGCGGCTGCGGGCAGCGCGGCGTCCAGGGCGGTGGTGGTGGGCAGGTTCATGCGGTTTCCCAGGCCTGGCCATCGGCGTAAGCCAGCCAGCCTTCACGTTGTTGGCGCATGCCGTCGAGCTGCTGGCCGGCGGCGGCCAGGGCTGCAGCGCAAGCCCGGCGGGCTTGTGCATGGCTGGCCTGCAGCTGCTGCAGGGCCCGGCGTTCGGCGGCCGACCAGGGGCCGGCGGCGCGCAGCGGCGGCAGGCCGGTGGCCAGCGCGCGGTCGGCCTCGTCCATGGCGGACCAGTCCTCGCTGTGCAGGGCCGCTTCCAGCCGCTGGCGCCAGCCGAGCAGGGCGGCCGTCCTATCCATGGCGCGCCTGCAGGCCCAGCCAGCCTTGCTTGAGCGTGGTCAGCAGGCCCGAGACCTCGTCGATGATGGCCGGCTCGAGCTGCGTGCCGGCGTGGTACAGCCGGTCGGCGCAGTAGTCGTACAGGCGGTCGAGGTTCTGCACGATGTCGCCGCCGTTGTCGAAGTCGAGCGAGCTGGCCAGGCCGTGCAGGATGTCGATGCACTTGTCCAGGCTGCGGGCCTTGAGCTCGTAGCGGCGCGCCACCACGTGGGCGCGGGCGCGGGCCAGCTCTTCCAGCAGGCCATCGGTGAGGATGAGCACCAGCTGCACCGGCGAGGCCTGCGCGGTCTGCGCGCCCAGGTTCACCGCGTGGTAGCTGCGATAGCCGTCTTGGTTCAGGTTCATGGGTGTGTCAACTCGACAGTGAGGTGAACAGGTTGGTGGTCTCACCCATGCTCTGCTGCAGGTTCTGCAGCTTGGTGAACTGGGCGAGGTAGCGCTTGTAGAGGTTGTCGTACTGCGTATCGAGCCGCGTCTGCTGCGACGTGAGCGACTTCTGCGACTGCGCCACCGAGGCCTGGCGCGACTTGATCTGGCCGTTGGCGCTGTTGGTCCACTGCTCGAGGTACTTGTCGAGGTCGCCGAAGATGCCGCTGGGCGCGGTGAGGCTGGCGCTGCCGAACAGCGTGTCCAGGCCGGTGGGCTTGGCGGCCAGCGCCTTCTCGAGCTTGGTGGTGTCCAGCTGCATCTGCCCGCTGCGGTCCAGCGTGATGCCGAAGTCCGACAGCTTCATGCCGCCCACTTCCTGGCGCACCATGCTGCCCAGCCGGCTCATCATCGAGCGCACGCTGGCGTCGCTGGCAAAGGCGCCTGCGGCCGTGCCGCTGTCCTTGTTGGCCGTCTTGGTCAGGTCGGTCAGGGTGCTGCGCAGGCTGTTGTAGGCATCGACGAAGCTGCGCACGTTGCTGGCGGTGCCGCTGGCGTCGTTGGCCACGGTCAGCGTCACCGGCGCATCGCCGGTGGTCATGGCCTTGGTGAAGGTGATGCTCACGCCCTGCACCGCGGTGAAGGTGTTGGACGACTGCTGCATGCGCACGCCGGTCGTCTGGTCGCCCAGCCACACCACCGCGTCCTGCGCGGGCACCAGCGCGTTGCCGCTGGACAGCTGGGTCTTGAGCGTGCTGCTGGTCAGGCCGCTGGTGTTGAGCGACACCGCCCCGCCCGCGCCCGACTTGCCCGAGGTCAGCACCAGCTGGGTGGAGCCGCCGCTGGTGACCACGCTGGCCACCACGCTGCCCTTGTTGTCGGCGTTGTTGTTGATGGCACGCGCCATCTCGGCCGGCGACAGCTGACCGCTGCTGTCGGCATCGGCCCCTGCAAAGCTGACGTTGAACGTGGTGCCATCGGCCAGTGACAGGCCCAGCGTGCCGGTCTCGGCCGCATCGGTCATGTTGGCAAAGGCCACCTGATGGGTGGTGGCCAGCTTTTCCACGAAGAAGGAGTAGCTGCCCGGCTGCGCGGTGGCCGAAGCGGTGGCCGTGCCATTGGCCGTGGTGTTGAAGGTGGCCGAATACTTGATGACGCTTTTTTTGGTCGACAGGCTGGCGATCGCGCTGTCGAAGCTGGTGAGCGACGAGCGCAGCTTGGTCAGCGCCGTGGAAGTGGCCTGCGCCGCCTTGGTCTTGCTGGTCAGCTGCGCCTGCGCATTGGTGGTGTAGGCCGTGGCCAGTTGCTGGGCGGTGCTTGCGGGGTCGAGGCTGGTGGTCGTCACGGAGTGCTCCTGAAAGGCAGAGTGGTTGCCTGGTCAAGGCGACCGGCAGGGGTGACGGCTGAAATGGGCACGAGGACGATCACGATGCACGCCCCCGCAGCCACACCTGGGAAGCCAGGTCGTCGTTGACCTTCTGCTCACGCACGCCTTGCGCGCGCAGCAGCGCGAGCGACTGCTTCTCGGCCACCTGGCGCAGCACCTCGTGGCCGCGGGCGGCCTGGTGCAGCGCTTGCCGGGCCACGTCCATCTGGGCCTCATGCGCGGCCAGGTCCTGGGCATGCGCATCGACCATGGCCAGCAGCGTCTGCTTGTAGGCGCCGTTGTTCAGCGCCAGCACACCGGCGGCCTTGCCGGCGGCCAGGCCGGCGCTGGTGTCTTCACACAGGCTGCGCATGCGGGCCAGGTTGTCCAGGTAGCGCTGGCGCAGGGCTTCGCGGCTGGCGAAGTCGGCGCTCAGGCGGTCGACTTCCTTTTCGCGCAGCGCCACCAGGCGATCGAGCGGGATCGGCTTGGAACTCATGCCACCACCTCGGCCAGCTGGGCCACGCTGGCGGCCAGCGGCGCCGCCTCGCGCACGCCCTGGTGCAGGAACTGTTCGATGCGCGGCCAGGTGTTCACGGCCTTGTCGGTCACCGGGTCGGCGCCGGGCACGTAGGCGCCCAGCGGCAGCAGGTCGCGCACCTGGGCATGGCGCGAGACCATGGCCTTGAGCGTGCGGGCGGCCAGCTGGTGCTCATGCGTGGTCACCAGCGCCATGCAGCGGCTGATGGACTGC
The DNA here is from genome assembly GCF_964001545.1 of uncultured Aquincola sp. Taxonomy (NCBI): domain Bacteria; kingdom Pseudomonadati; phylum Pseudomonadota; class Betaproteobacteria; order Burkholderiales; family Sphaerotilaceae; genus Aquincola; species uncultured Aquincola sp. The sequence goes on along the minus strand of NZ_CAXFDV010000833.1, from coordinate 1,312 downwards.
GCGATGTCGATGGCCGGGTAGTGGCCGCGTTCGGCCAGCTCGCGCGACAGCACGATGTGGCCGTCGAGGATGGCGCGCGCGGTGTCCACCACCGGGTCCTGCTGGTCGTCGCCTTCGGCCAGCACGGTGTAGATGGCGCTCATGCTGCCTTCGGCGTTCTCGCCGTTGCCGGCACTTTCCACCAGCTGCGGCAGCATGCTGAACACGCTGGGCGGGTAGCCGCGGGTGGCCGGCGGCTCGCCCAGGGCCAGCGCCACTTCGCGGCGGGCCATCGCATAGCGGGTGAGCGAATCCACCAGCAGCAGCACGTCCTGCCCCTGGTCGCGGAAATGGGCTGCGATGGCGTGGCACAGCTCGGTGGCGCGCACGCGCATCAGCGGCGATTCGTCGGCCGGGGCCACCACCACCACGGCGCGGGCCAGGCCGGCTTCGCCCAGCGAGAGGTCGATGAACTCGCGCACTTCGCGGCCGCGTTCGCCGATCAGGCCCACCACCACCACGTCGGCCACGGTCTGGCGCGTGATCAGGCCCAGCAGCACGCTCTTGCCGACGCCGCTGCCGGCCATCAGGCCCACGCGCTGGCCCTTGCCCAAGGTGAGCATGCCGTTGATGGCGCGCACGCCCACGTCCAGCGGCTCGTCCACCGGGCGCTTCTTGAGCGGGTTGACGCGCGGCGGCTGGGTTTCCAGCACATGGTCGCCGCCCAGGCGGCCCAGCCCGTCCACCGGCTCACCCAGGCCGTTGACGATGCGGCCCAGCCATTGCGGGCCGATCTGCAGCGCGCTCTGGTCGGGCTGCGGCAGCACGCGGGCGCCGGTGCACAGGCCTTCGGGCTGCTTGAAGGGCATCAGGTACGAGACGTCTTCGCGAAAGCCGATCACCTGCGCATCGATCCAGCCGCCGGTGCCGGTTTCGATGCTGCAGCGCTGGCCGATGCGCAATGCGCAGCCCACGCTTTCGAGCAGCAGGCCGGAAGCGCCGACCAGCCGCCCGGTGGGCGTGGCCACCGGCACGCTGCCGAGCTGGATCTGCCGAAGCGCGGTGCCGATCACGCCACCACCTCCGTGGCCGCGGCCTTGCGGCGCGCAGCGGGCGCGGGCTTGTCAGCGGCCTTGTCGGCCACCGGCTTTTCGGCCACGGCCTTGTCGGCAGCGGGCTTGACCGGCTTCTCAGCCTTCTCAGCCTTGGCCGGCTTCTCGGCCACCCCCTTGGCCTCGGCCTTGGCCGCGGACTTTGCGGCGGGCTTGGCCGCCGGTGCGGGCGCTGCCGCTTCGGCGGTGGTGGCCTTCTTGCGCGGTGCGGCGGGGGCTGG
>NZ_CAXFDV010000832.1:0-1953 GCF_964001545.1 uncultured Aquincola sp. | reverse complement strand
TGCGCAAGCTGGCCGAACGCAGCCAGGTGGCGGCGCAGGAGATCGGCACCGTGGCCAGCAGCAGCGTGGAGCTGGCCGAGCGCGCCGGCAAGCTGCTGGACGCGATGGTGCCCAGCATCCGCAAGACCTCGGACCTGGTGCAGGAGATCACCGCGGCCAGCGAAGAGCAGTCGTCGGGCGTGGGCCAGATCAACGCGGCGGTGAGCCAGCTGAGCCAGACCACACAGCAGAACGCTTCCAGCTCGGAAGAACTGGCGGCCACGGCTGAAGAGATGAGCGCCCAGGCCGAAGAACTTCAGCGTGCGATGGGCTTTTTCAAGTTGGATCGCGGCGCGTCCGCGTCGCCTTCGTCAGGGTCCGCGCGCAAGGCGCTCGGCGCGGCCCCGGCCGGCGCGCGCCGCGGCGCCACCAGCATCGCCAGCCGCCAGCCGGTCAAGCGGGTGAGCGCCGCCGAGGTGGTGGACGAGTCCGAGTTCACCCAGTTTTAACGTCTGCCTCTCTCCTGGAGACACACCATGTTCAGTTCGATGAAGATAGCCACGCGCATCGGCCTCGGGTTTGCCGCCGTGATCGCCTTGATGCTGGGTCTGGGCGGCTTTTCGGTCTACCAGATGGCGCACATCAACAGCGCCTCTTCCGAGATCGCCGACAACTGGATGCCCAGCATCCGCTTCATCGAGGAAATGAACACCAACACCTCGGACCTGCGCATCGCCGAGCTGCAGTTCGCCCATGCCGATCGTGACCAACCACAGGTGCTGCAGCGCCTTGAACGCCAGCAGGAAGAGGTGCTGGCCACCTTCAAGAAGAACCGCGACGCCTACGTCAAGCTGATCTCCTCGCCGCAGGAGCAGGCCCTCTACGACCAGTTCGCCAAGAAGTTCGATGTGTACCTGGGCATGCGCGACAAGGCCATTGCGCTCACCCGCAGTGGCAACAGCAAGGAAGCCCTGGCGCTGATCAACGGCGAAGCGCAGACGGTGTTCGACGACTACTCCGCGCTGCTGCTGCAGCTCGTCGAGCTCAATGTGAAGGGCGGCGACACGGCCAGCACCGCGGCCGACGTGGCCTACAGCGACTCGCGCCAGATGATCTTCGCCACGCTGGGCCTGAGCGTGCTGCTGGCGGTGGCTTTCTCGGTGCTCATCATCCGCAACCTGATGCGGGTGCTGGGTGGCGAGCCGGCCGTGGTTGCGGCGGTGGCCGGCCAGGTGGCGGCCGGCGACCTGACGGTCGATGTGCAGACGCGGGCCGGCGACAAGGGCAGCGCGATGCTGGCCATGAAGACCATGGTCGACAAGCTCAAGCTGGTGATCGATGGCCAGCGCACCGTGGTGGAGGCGGTCAACCGCGGCGATTTCTCGGTGCGTGTGCCGCTGGACGGGCTGGCCGGCTTCCAGAAGACCATGGGCGAAGGCCTGAACGACCTGGCCCGGACCGTGGGCGAGAGCACCAGCGACGTGGTGCGGGTGATGGGCGCCTTGTCCGAAGGCGACCTGTCGCTGCGGATCGAGAAGTCCTACGAAGGTGCCTTCGGCGAGATGAGCACCTACGTCAACAACACCGTGGCCCGGCTGGCCAGCGTGGTGGCCGAAGTCAATGGCGCCGCGGAAGCCCTGGCGGGCGCCTCGGAGGAAGTCAGCGCCACCGCGCAGGCCTTGAGCCAGGCTTCCAGCGAGCAGGCCGCGGGGGTGGAAGAAACCAGCGCCTCGGTCGAGGAGATGACAGCCTCCATCGCGCAGAACACCGACAACGCCAAGGTGACCGACGGCATGGCCAGCAAGGCGGCCACCGAGGCGGCCGAAGGTGGTGAGGCGGTGAAGGCGACGGTAAGCGCGATGAAGCAGATCGCCCACAAGATCACCATCATCGACGACATCGCCTACCAGACCAACCTGCTGGCGCTCAATGCCGCCATCGAAGCGGCCCGTGCCGGCGAACACGGCAAGGGCT
>NZ_CAXFDV010000831.1:0-5883 GCF_964001545.1 uncultured Aquincola sp. | reverse complement strand
TCACCTGTGCCGACGGCGTGTGCGTGGATGCACAAGGCCGCAGCAGCGATGCCGACATCTACGCCGCCGGCGACGTGGCCCGCGCGCCCAACCCCTGGGTCGGCGACGCGGTGCGGATGGAGTCATGGCAGAACGCGCAGCACCAGGGCATTGCCGTGGCCCGCGCGATGCTGGGCCAGCCGGCTGAGGCGCCGCCGCTGCCCTGGTTCTGGTCCGACCAGTTCGGCGTCAACCTGCGGGTGTACGGCATCTACCGCCCGGGCTGCCACGCGGTGATGCGTGGCCGGCCCGACGAAGACCGCTTCCTGCTGTTCCATCTGCACGAAGGCCGCGTGATCGCGGCCCTGGGTGCCAATGCCGCGCGCGACATGCGGCTGGCGCGCCGCCTCATCGAATCCGGCCAGCCGGTAGATCCGGCGGCGCTGGCCGACCCCGACCGCCCCCTCAATCGCCTTTGACTTTCCATCCCACGGAGTTGCCCCCATGCGTCATCAAGCCCTTGTTCGCATCGCCGCCGCCGCGCTGGCCCTCGGCGTGGCCGGCGTGTCCGCCCAGACCCTGAAGGTGGGCGCTGCGCTCGACCTGTCGGGGCCTTTCGCCGGCCCCGGCGCCGAAGTGCGCGACGGCCTGCAGCTGGGCCTCAAGCTGCTGGGCGGCAAGCTCGGCGGCCAGCCGGCCGAGCTGCTGGTGGCCGACACGGCCGGCAATCCGCAGCAGGCGCGCCAGGTGGTCGAGCGTTTCCTGCAGCAGGACAAGGTGAACCTGTTCACCGGCCCGGTGGCCAGCAACGTGGCGCTGGCCGTGGCGCCGCTGCTGGCCGCGGCCAAGGTGCCCTACCTCACGCCCAATGCCGGCCCCAGCCAACTGGCCGGCGCGCAGTGCAGCCCGTACTTCTTCGGCATCAGCTACCAGAACGATGCGATGCACGAGGCCGCCGGCCAGTACGCCGCCAGCAAGGGCTACAAGAAGGTGGTGGCGCTGGCGCCCAACTACCCGGCAGGCAAGGACGCCATCAACGGCTTCAAGCGCCTGTACAAGCAGCCGCTGGCCGACGAGATCTACACCAAGCTGGGCCAGCTCGACTTCGCGGCCGAGCTGGCGCAGCTGCGCGCGGCCAAGCCCGATGCCATCTACATCTTCCAGCCCGGCGGCATGGGCATCAACTTCATCAAGCAGTTCGCGGGTGCGGGCCTGGCCAAGGACGTGGTGCTGATCTCCAGCCCCTTCACCGCCGACGAAGACATCATTCCTGCGGTGGGTGAGTCGATGGTGGGGCTGTACAACCCCAGCAGCTGGGCGCATGACCTGGACAACGCGGCCAACAAGACCTTCGTGGCCGAGTTCCGCAAGGCTTATGGCCGCACGCCTTCGCTGTACGCCGCCTTTGCCTACGACGTGGTGTCGGCGATGGACACCGCGGTGCGCCAGGCCGGCGCCAAGGCCACCGACAAGGACGCGCTGCGCCAGGCGCTGGCGCGCGGCGGCTTCACGTCGGTGCGCGGCACCGTGAAGTACGGCCCCAACCAGTTCATCACCCAGGACTACTACCTGCGGCGCGTGGTCAAGGGCGGCGACGGCAAGCTGACCAACCAGCTGCAGCCCGGCAAGCTGCTGACTGACCACCAGGACGCCTACGCGGCCGAGTGCAAGCTGTCTTGAGTCGATGGACGCCATCTTCTTTGCCGAACAGCTGGCCAACGGGCTGGGCTACGGCTTGATGCTGTTCCTGCTGGCCGCCGGCCTCACGCTGGTGTTCGGCATCATGGACACGCTCAACCTGGCGCATGGCTCGCTGTTCATGGCCGGCGCCTTCGTCAGCGCCACCGTGCATGCGGCCAGCGGCAGCTTCTTCATGGCGGTCGTCATCGGCATCGCCGTCACCGTGCTCGTCGCGCTGGCGCTGGAAGCCCTGCTGGTGCGCCACCTGTATGGGCGCGACCACCTGTCGCAGGTGCTGGCCACCTTCGGCGTCATCCTGTGCGCCGACGACCTGGTCAAGCGCGTGTGGGGGCCGGCGCCCATCATGGCGCCCACGCCCGCCGCGCTGGCCGAGCCGGTGCAGCTGTTGCCCGGCCTGCCGTACCCGGCCTTCCGGCTGCTGATCCTGGTGGCCGGCGTGCTGGCGGCGCTGGGGCTGTATGTGCTGGTCAACCGCACGCGGGTGGGCATGCTGGTGCGCGCCGGTGCCTCTAACCGTGCGATGGCCGAGTGGATGGGCGTGCGCGTGGGCCGCATCTTCACGCTGGTGTTCTGCCTGGGCGCGGCGCTGGCGGCGCTGGCCGGGGCCTTGATGGGCCCGATCAGCGCGGTGGAGGTGGGCATGGGCGAGGCCATCCTGATTCCGGCGCTGGTGGTCATCGTCATCGGCGGCATCGGCTCGGTGCGCGGCGCCTTCGTGGCGGCGCTGCTGGTGGGCCTGGTGGACACCGCCGGCCGCGCCTTCCTGCCGCCGGTGCTGCGGGCTTCGCTGCCACCGGCCTTGGCAGCCGACCTGGGCCCCGCCATCGCCAGCATGGCGGTGTACCTGCTGATGGCGGTGGTGCTGGTGCTCAAACCTTCGGGGCTGTTCCCTGCGCGAGCGTGAGGTCCATGAAACACCGTCTACTTCCCTGGGGCGTGCTGGCGCTGCTGGCCTGCCTGCCCTTCGTGCTGCCCGCCTTGGGCCTGGGCTTTTACGTCGGCTTCGTGCGGCGGCTGATGATCGTCGCGCTGGCGGCCATGAGCCTGAACCTGCTCATCGGCGGCGGCGGCATGGTGGCGCTGGGCCATGCGGCCTTCGTCGGCGTGGGTGCCTACACCGTGGTGGCGCTGGCCGATGGCGGCGTGGCTTCGGCTTGGCTGATGTTGCCGGCGGCCCTCGTCGTCGCAGGCCTGGTGGCCGCGCTCATCGGCGCGGTCTCGCTGCGCACCAAGGGCGTGTACTTCATCATGATCACGCTGGCCTTTGCGCAGATGCTGTACTACGCCGTGGTTTCGCTGCGGCGCTACGGCGGTGACGACGGCTACACGCTGACCCTACCCGCCACGCTGGGCGCCGGCCTGACCACCGCCAGCGGCGATGCGCTGTATGCGCTGGTGTTGTTGGCGGCTGCGGCGGTGTATGCGCTGATGGCGCGGCTGCCGCAGGCCCGCTTCGGCGCGGCGCTGGCCGGCATTCGCGACAACGAGACACGCATGCAGGCGCTGGGCTACCCGGTGTACCGGCTCAAGCTGGTGGCCTTTGCCGGCGCCGGCGCCATCGCCGGCCTGTCGGGTGCGCTGCTGGCGCTGCAGGATGGCTTCGTCAGCCCCAGCATGCTGCACTGGACGCAATCGGCCCTGCTCATTGTGATGGTGGTGGTGGGCGGCGTGGGCCACCGCTGGGGCGCGCCGGTGGGCGTGGCTCTGTGGCTCACGCTGCAGGAGCTGATGCGCCAGGTGACCGACTACTGGCACTGGCCGCTGGGCCTGCTGCTGGTGGCGGTGGTGTTTTTGGCGCCGCGCGGCCTGGCGGCGCTGCGGCTGGGGCGGAGGGCCACGGCATGAGCCTCTTCATTGCAGAGGGTCTGGTCAAGCGCTTCGATGCGCTGCTGGCCACCGACCATGTGAGCTTCAACGTCGAGCACGGGCAGCTGCATGCGCTGATCGGGCCCAACGGCGCCGGCAAGTCCACGCTGGTCAACCAGATCTCGGGCCTGCTGCAGCCCGACGCGGGCCGGTTGCTGCTGGACGGGCACGACATCACCCGCCTGCCGCCGCATGCGCGGGTGGCGGCGGGGCTGTCGCGCTGCTTCCAGGTCACCAGCGTGTTCAAGGGCCAGACGGTGCTGGACAACCTGCTGCTGGCGGTGCAGGCCCATGCGGGCAGCAGCTTCCACTTCCTGCGGCGGCGCGCGTCGGAGACGGCGCTGCAAGACCAGGCGCTGGCCCTGGCCGAACGCGCCGGCCTGGCCGATGTGCTCTTCGTGCCGGCCGGTGAGCTGCCGCACGGCGCGCAGCGCAAGCTGGACGTGGCGCTGGCCATCGCCGCCCGCCCCAAGCTGCTGCTGCTGGATGAACCCATGGCCGGCATGGGCCCGGCCGAATCGGCCGAGATGGTGACGCTGATCGGCGCGCTGCGCCGCGAGATGGCCATCCTGCTGATCGAGCACGACATGGACGCCGTGTTCCAGCTGGCCGACCGCATCACCGTGCTGGTGTACGGCAAGGTGCTGGTCAGCGGCACGGCCGACGAGATCCGCGGCCACCCGCAGGTGCAGGCGGTGTACCTGGGCACTGAAACCACGGAGGCCACGCATGGCTGACGCATTACTCACCTGCCGCGGCCTGCAGGCCGGCTATGGCGCCAGCCAGGTGCTGTTCGACGTCGGCTTCGACATCGCACCCGGCCAGGTGGTGACGCTGCTGGGTCGCAACGGCATGGGCAAGAGCACCACCATCAAGACGCTGATCGGCGCGCTGCGGTTGCGCGCCGGCGAGGTGCGCTTCGGCGGCCGCACGCTGGGCGGCCTGGCCGCCGACGCGGTGGCACGGCTGGGCATCGCCATCGTGCCCGAGGGGCGGCAGTGCTTTCCCAACCTCACGGTGCATGAGCACCTGGTGGCCTTTGCCGCCAGCCGCAACGGCCAGCGCGACGGCTGGACGGCCGAGCGCATCTACCAGGTGTTTCCGCGCCTGAAGGAGCGGGCGCGCAACCTGGGCACCCAGCTCTCAGGCGGCGAGCAGCAGATGCTGGCCATCGGCCGCGCGCTGTCCACCAACCCGCGACTGCTCATCCTGGATGAAGCCACCGAAGGCCTGGCCCCGGTGATCCGCGAAGACATCTGGCGCTGCCTGCGGCAACTGAAGGAAGCCGGCCAGACCACGCTGGTGGTGGACAAGTACATCGACCGCCTGGTGGCCCTGGCCGACCACCATGTGATCCTGGAACGCGGGCGTGTGGTGTGGCAGGGCGACTCGCCCGCGCTGTCGGCCGACCGGGGCTTGTGGCAGCGGTACCTGGGGGTGTGAGCGCGGGCGGGCCGCGCGCTCAGCGCGCCGACACCAGCGCCACGCCGGCGGTGGTCACCACGATGCCCAGCGCGCTGAGCGGCGTGGGCACCACGCCGAACATCGCCCATTCCAGCAGCACCGCCACGATGGGCGTGAGGAACAGCAGGCTGGTCACGCGGGTGGCATGGCCGCGGCGCATCAGCAGGTGCAAGGTGTTGGTGGCCAGGATGGACGAGAACAGCACCAGGAACACCACCGCCGCCGCCAGCGGCCAGGCCCAGCGCACCGCAAAGCCCTCCACGCCCCAGGCCAGCGGCGCCAGCACCGCCAGCGACAGCACGAACTGGATCAGCGAGGCGCTGCGCAGGTCGGCCGTGGGGCAGTAGCGGCGCTGGTACAGCGTGCCGGCGGTGATGGCGGTCAGCGAGATGGCCACCGCCAGCAGCGCCTTGGCGTTCACGGCCTGCACGTCCACCTTGTGCCACACCACCAGGGCCACGCCCAGCAGGCCCACCGCCACGCCCAGCCATTGCCGCGCCTGGAGGCGTTGGTGGAGAAAGCGGTGCGCAATCAAAGCCGTGAACAGCGGCTGCGTGGCCAGCAGCAGCGCGGTGATGCCGGCCGACAGGCCCAGCGTCTGCGCATGGTGGCTGCCACCCAGGTTGATGGCATGCATCAGCAGCCCGGCCACGCCGATGTGTGCCCACTCGCGCCGCGTGGCCGGCCAGCGCGGCCGTGACCACAGCACCCAGGGCAGCAGGCACAACACGCCCAGGCAAAAGCGCAGCGTGAGAAAGGTGAAGGGCGCGGCGTACTGCAGCCCCGTCTTGCTGGCCAGGTAGCCTGAGCCCCATACCAGCACGAAGAACCAGGCCAGCGCGGTGTCGGTGCGGGGCGCAGGCGGCGTCTGGG
>NZ_CAXFDV010000830.1:0-5439 GCF_964001545.1 uncultured Aquincola sp. | reverse complement strand
TTCGGCCTGGGCTACCCGGCGTACACCCACTTCACCAGCCCGATCAGCCGTTACACCGACCTGCTGGTGCACCGGGTGATCAAGGCGCTGCTGGGCGGCAAGAAGTACCAGCTCGATGCCAAGCTGCTGGCCGCCGAGCCGCCGGTGACGGTGCGCAAGGGCGGCAAGCCGGTCAAGGGTGCGGTGGCCGGCAACGCCGGCGCGGCACGTGCGCACGGGGCCGACGTGTGGGAGATCGCGGGCGCGCACTGCAGCGCCAACGAGCGCCGGGCCGACGAAGCCTCGCGCGACGTGGAAGCCTGGCTCAAGTGCCGCTACATGCGTGAGCGCCTGGGCGAGGAATTCGGCGGCACCGTCACCGCGGCCACCAGCTTCGGCCTGTTCGTCACGCTGGACGGGTTGTACGTGGAAGGCCTGGTGCACATCACCGAGCTGGGCGGCGAGTACTTCCGCTTCGACGAGGCGCGGCAGGAGCTGCGCGGCGAACGCAGCGGCGTGCGCTACACCATCGGCAGCCGCGTGCGGGTGCAGGTGAGCCGCGTCGACCTCGACGGCCGGCGCATCGACTTCCGCATGGTGCGTGAAGGCGAGCCCGAACGGCCGACGGGCCGCGGCGGGCGCGAAGGACGCGAAGGGCGCGACAGCCGCGAGGGCCGCGACAAGGGCGGCGAGCGCCGTGCCGCCGCCAGCGCGGTGGAAGAACTGGCCGCGGTGCAGGAGGCCGACCGCAGCGTGAAGGCCCGCACCCGCAAGGCGGCGGGCAAGCGCAGCAGCAGCAACGGCGCCAGCCGGAAGTCGTCGGCCACGGGCAAGACGCGCAAGCGCCGCTGACGGGTCTTCCGGGCCGGGCGCCGCCGCAGCGGCGGGTCGCCCGCGCCCAGGTGCCGATCAGCGGGTGTGCAGCATCGCCTCCACCAGCTCGGCCGCGCGCAGCGGCCCTTGCAGACCTTGCAGCAGCGCCTGGTCGGCTGCGGCGCCGTGGCGGCGCACCGCTTCCAGCGCTGCGGCCCAGCCGTCCTGCCGCGGCAGCTGCGCCCAGGTGCCGCCCAGCCAGCCGGCCAGCACGTCGCCGGTGCCGGCGGTGGCCAGCAGCGCATTGCCGGTGGGGTTGATCACCGGCAGCCGACCCGGCGCGGCGATCACGCTGCCCGAGCCCTTGAGCACCACCACCGCATCGAATCGCGCGGCCAGTTGCAGCGCGGCATTCAGGCGGTCGGCCTGCACCTGGGTGGTTGTGCAGCCCAGCAGCCGCGCCGCTTCCAGCGGGTGCGGCGTGAGCACGCTGTGCTGCCCGCGGCGGCCGCGGCCGGCCAGCGCCTGCTGCAGGCGGGCGTCCGTGGCCACCGCGTTCAGCGCATCGGCGTCCAGCACCAGGCGCGGCGCCTGTGCCAGCACGGCCGGCAGCACCTCGGCCACCGCCGAACCACCGCCGCAACCGCACACCACGGTGGACTGGCTGAGCAGGCCCTGCGGCTGCAGCCAGACCTGCGGCCGGTGCATCTGCTCGGGCCGGCCGTCGTCGTGGCCGCTCGCCGGGTCCAGCGGACTCAGGTAGACGCGACCGGCGCCCGCCGCCAGTGCGGCGCGGGCCGCCAGTCGGGCCGCACCGGCCATGCCGGGGGCACCGCCTACCACCGCCACATCGCCGAAGGTGCCCTTGTGCTGCGCATGGCCGCGCGGCGCGAAGGGCGGGGCCGTGCTGGCGCCCAGCCGGGCGAGCGGCGCTTCGGCGGCCAGCAATTCGGGGTCGATGCCCAGGTCGTCGTGCCACAGCCGGCCGCACAGCCCGCGGCCCTCGGCCGTGAAGAGGCCGGGCTTGAGCACCAGCAGGCTGAGCGTGTGCATGGCCTGCACCGCCAGCTCGCCCAGCCGCGCGCCGGTGTCGGCGTGCAGGCCGGAAGGCAGGTCCACCGCCAGCACCGGCGCGCGCTGCGCGTTGGCCCATGCGATGGCCTGGGCCACGGCGCCCTTCGGCGCGCGGCTGGCGCCCAGGCCCAGCAGGGCGTCGATCACCAGGTCGGCCGCGGGCAGGGCTTCGTCGGCGGTGTGCAGCCGCACGCCAGCCTCACGTGCACGCAGGTAAGAGCGCGCGGCATCGGGCGGCAGCGCCTGGGTGTCGGCGGTGGTCAGCCACACCGCCACCTGCCGGCCGGCGCGGGTCAGGTGCAGCGCCGCCTCCAGCCCATCGCCGCCGTTGTTGCCGGGGCCGGCCAGCACCGTCACCCGCTGCGCATGGGGCGCCACCGCCAGCGCCAGCCGCGCCACCGCCAGGCCGGCGCGCTGCATCAGCGTGTGCGGCGGCAGGCCGGCCGCAGCGGCCGCTTCGAGGCGACGGGCGGCCGCAATGCCGTGCAGGGGCAGCGGCGTGTCGGCGGGCAGGACGGGGGCAGGGCGTGTCATCGTTCACTCCTGGGATGCCGCCGGGCAGGCCTTCAGCGCAGGCGGTCGATTGACAGCCGGCTGGTGTCGATGGCCGGCGCGCGGCCGCCGATCTGGTCGGCCAGCACCCGCGCCGAGCCGCAGGACAGCGCCCAGCCCGATGAGCCATGGCCCAGGTTCAGCCACACGCCCGGCGCGCTGCCGGCGCCCAGCACCGGAGGACCGTCGGGCAGCATCGGCCGCGCGCCCTTCCAGCGCTGCGCCTGGGCCAGGTGGGCGGCGCCGGGGAACCAGTCGTGCAGCACCTTGTACAGCGTGTCCAGCGGCGCCTGCGACCACTGGCCCGCCGCGCCGCCGATTTCCGCCGCGCCGGCCACGCGCACCCGCTGGCCCAGGCGCGAGATCGCGACCTTGTACTTCTCGTCCATCAGCGCGGCGCGCGGGCCGAAGTCGGGGTGACCTTCGACGATGCGCAGCGGCGCGGTGATCGAATAGCCGAAGACGGGCTGCATCGGCAGCCGCAGCCCCAGCTTGTTCAGCAGCGGCAGCGAGCCCAGCGCGGCGCACAGCACCACCGCGTCGTAGCGCTCGGTCTGGGCGGGTCCGGCCGGCTCGTCCTGCACCTGCTCGACAAAGCGCAGCACCGGCGCGGCGCCCGGCTCGATCGCCTGCACCTGGTGGTGGAAGCGAAAGCGTGCGCCCAGGCGCTGCGCCTCGGCGCGCAGCAGCATCGCGAACTGGCGGCAGTTGCCCACACCGTCCTGCGCCAGGTGCACGCCGGCATGCAGCGGCGTGTCCGCCTGCAGGCCGGGTTCGATCTCGCGGCAGCGGGCGGCATCCACCAGGTGGAAGTCCACACCCATCTCGGCCAGCAGCTTCAGGCCATGGCGCGCCTGCGATACCTCGCGCGGCGTGCGCAGCAGCACCAGCAGGCCTTTCGACTGCTCGAACTCCAGGTGCAGCGCCTGCTGCAGCTCGGTCATGCGATCGCGGCTGTAGCGGGCCAGCGCATGCATGGCGGCGCGGTTGGGGCCCCACACCGCCGCATCGCAGGCGCGCCACCAGCGCCACAGCCAACCCAGCGTGGCCGGCCCCGGCAGGCCGCCGAAGCGCACCGCCGCATGGCGGCTGAACAGCTGCCGCAGCACCTTGCCCGGCATGCCCGGCGCGGCCCACGGCGTGACGTAACCCGGCGCCAGCACACCGGCGTTGGCAAAGCTGGTTTCTTCGGCCACAGTGCCGCGGCGCTCGAAGACTTCCACCTCATGGCCATCGGCCGCCAGTTCGTAGGCGGTGGTCACGCCGACGATGCCGGCGCCGATCACGGCGATGCGCATGTCAGGCGAAGGCGCCGGCCGCCAAGGGGCGGCAGGCGGCTGCAGGAAGGGGGCGGACGCGCGAGGACGCGCTGACGGAAAGCCGGTTGAGCATGCTGAAGGAGGTGCCGAACCACGCAGGGCGTGCGGCAAAAAGGTGAGGGCGCCGGGCCCGTGCTAGAATCTTGTGGTTTACCCGCTCTCTGCCATTGGGGCAGGGGTGCCAACGGTAAATCAATCGCGAATCCGGCTGCTGAAAGGTGTCGGAACGGGTGCCGCAAAGATCATGCAGACCATCTGCGGATCGCTGGCTACCGCAGGGCAAAACCGCCTTGCTTTTCCGTTTCGATTCACGCCGGATTCTAGACCCAACCTTCGGAGTCTCCATGTCCGTCACGATGCGTGAAATGCTGGAAGCCGGTGTCCACTTCGGCCACCAAACCCGCTTCTGGAACCCCAAGATGGCCCCGTACATCTACGGCCATCGCAACAAGATCCACATCATCAACCTCGAGAAGACGCAACCGCTCTTCGAAGAGGCGATGAAGTTCATCCGCCAGCTGTCGGCCAAGCGCGGCACGATCCTGATGGTCGGCACCAAGCGCCAGGCCCGCGAAGTCGTGGCCGAGGAAGCTCAGCGCTGCGGCATGCCCTATGTCGACCAGCGCTGGCTGGGCGGCATGCTGACCAACTTCAAGACGGTCAAGGGCTCGCTGAAGAAGCTCAAGGACATGCAGGCGCAGGTCGAGGCCGGCACCCAGCCCGCCATCAAGAAGGAAGCGCTGCTGTTCCAACGCGAGATCGCCAAGCTCGAGAAGGACATCGGCGGCATTGGCGACCTGACCGCGCTGCCCGACGCCCTGTTCGTCATCGACGTCGGCTACCACAAGATCGCCATCGCCGAAGCCAAGAAGCTGGGCATTCCCATCATCGGCGTGGTCGACACCAACCACTCGCCGGTGGGCATCGACTACGTGATCCCCGGCAACGACGACTCGGCCAAGGCCGTGGCGCTGTACGCCCGCGCCGTGGCTGACGCCGTGATGGAAGGCAAGGCCAACGCCACCAACGAACTCGTGCAGGCCGTCTCGGCCGGCGACGACGAGTTCGTCGAGGTCAGCGAAGACGCCTGATCCGCGCCCATGGACAGCGGCGGTGCCACCGCACCGCCGGAGCCGACATTGTTCGAAAGGGGCCGCTGAGCCCCTTTTTCACTCAACGGAGAATCTGAGATGCCCGCAATCACCGCAAGCATGGTCGCCGAGCTGCGCGCCAAGACCGATGCGCCGATGATGGAATGCAAGAAGGCGCTGACCGAAGCCGAAGGCGATCTGGTCCGCGCTGAAGAGATCCTGCGCGTCAAGCTGGGCAACAAGGCCGGCAAGGCCGCCTCGCGCGTGACCGCCGAAGGCGTGGTCGCCGCATCGGTCAACGGCACCACCGGCGCCCTGATCGAAGTCAACTGCGAAACCGACTTCGTCTCGAAGAACGAATCGTTCCTGGCCTTCGCTGCGGCCGCCGCCAAGCTGGTGGCCGAGCAGAACCCGGCCGACGTGGCCGCGCTGTCGGCCCTGCCGTACGAGCAGGACACCTTCGGCCCCACGCTGGAAGACGTGCGCAAGGGTCTGATCGGCAAGATCGGCGAGAACATGTCGATCCGCCGCTTCAAGCGCTACGCCGACGGCGGCCAGCTGGCCAGCTACCTGCACGGCACCCGCATCGGCGTGATCGTCGAGTTCGACGG
>NZ_CAXFDV010000829.1:0-1686 GCF_964001545.1 uncultured Aquincola sp. | reverse complement strand
CCATAGCCGCGGATGTAAAAGCGCGGAAAGGCGCGGCCGAACGACGACTCGATGTTGAGGCTGGGCACGCGGCCCGACAGCACCCGCACGTCCTGGCCGCTGGAGTTCAGCACGTCCAGCGTTTCGCCGGAGATGGTGGACACCGAGCTGGGCACGTCCTTGATGTTCTCGGCCCGCCGCTCGGCGGTGACGGTCACCGATTCGAGCTTGGCGGTTTCCTGCGCCATCGCGGGCAGGGCCAGCAGCAAGGCGGTGGTGAGCGGGGCCAGCGTGAGGCAGGCGGTGGCAGGGCGACGGGTGCGGCGCAAAGGATTCCTCCGGAAATGTTTTCCCGAAGTAACCGCAAGGCCCATGCCTGTTGCCGTGCCTCAAAACAGGGTGAACGAGGCGGGCCGTGCGTGAAGCGCCCTCAGGGTTGCGGCACGCCCTCGCGCCATTGCGGCCAGGCGCGCACGATGTCCTGCACCAGCGCACCGCCCACGATCTGCAGGTTCTGCAGCGCCGGCACGAAGCCGCCGGTGCCGCCGGTGGATGAGGCGGTGAGCGACTGGTGCGCGGTCTGCCCCGGATGAGGGCGGTCGAAGTTGGAGCCCGCGCGCAGCACCGCCAGGCGCTTCAGGTTCACCTTGCCGGCCGCCGCCGCACGTTCCAGCGCGTTGTAGGTGGCGTTGTCTTCCTGCTGCGTGGTGCAGTAGGTGGCCTGGCCGTCGCTCAGCAGCTTCGTCCAGTCGCGGGCATGCTGGCCCAGGCGGTGGCCGTGCCACCAGGTGTCGCCGCCCAGCGTGTCGCACTGCGTCACCGTGGGCTTGGCGCGGGCGGCGGGTTCCTTGTATTTGGAGCGGTAAGCGGCGGCGGCCGGGCTGTCCTGCAGCGGCAGCTGGCGGGTCAGCGCCAGGGCCTTCTGCAGCAGCGCTTCGTCCAGGCGGGCGGCTTCGGTGCGGTACTCGAACTTGGGCTTCTCGCCGGGGCGCTTGGTCAGCAGGCCGTAGTAGCCGGTGGCCCAGCCCTTGGGCATCTCGCGCGCATCGATCTCATGCGCGATGCCGAAGTCGATCAACCAGCGCGCCCAGGCCGCCGTGCCCAGCGTGCCTTGTTGCGGGTCGATGCCCGCGATGCCGGCGATCAGGAAGTAGCTGCGCGTGAAGTCGAAGCGCGGGTCCATCGCCAGCGCCAGCGTGGAGGCCGCGGCATTGGCGTGACCCATGCCGGTGGTCAGCAGGCACACGTCGTCGGTGTTGCAGCGGATCTCTGGGTAGTCGGGTGACAGGCCGGGTACCTGGATGCGTTCGTCCAGCTTGAGCGGCTGGAACCAGCCCTCGGCCTCGGGCCCGAACATGGTGATGACCACGGCCTTGATCGGGCGCGGGGTGGCGGATGCTGCGGCTTGCGCCTGGGCCAGCAGGGGGGCGGCCAGGGCGACGGCAGCGGCCAGCGTGGTGGGCTTGAAGAGGGTCATGGGCAAAGAAGGTGAGAGGGCGCTCAACGCGCCGGCTTGCCGCGGGCGGCCCAGGCTTCCAGGAAGGCCAGCGTCACCGCCGCCTCGTTGGTTTCGGCCAGGCCGCTGGAGAACAGCGCGGCCACGTCGGCATTGAATTCTTCGGCGCCCGCCAGGTCGCTGACGCTGCGCATCGCGATGTAGGGCACGCGGTTGGCATAGGCCACATGGGCCAGGGCCGCAGTCTCCAT
>NZ_CAXFDV010000828.1:0-8221 GCF_964001545.1 uncultured Aquincola sp. | reverse complement strand
TGCCTGGCCACCGGCGACGCGCGTGCACTGGCCGGCGCGCGCCGCAGCTTCATGCGCGAGCATGGCCGGGTGTTCTGGGTCTTGGGCATCATGCAGGGGTTCTGGTACGTGAGCGACAAGCGCCGTGAGCGCTTCGTCAGCTTGTGCCGCGACCGGGACATCCAGCAACTCACTTTCGATGCCTACATGAACAAAAGACTCGTTCGCGCACGCCCGATGGCACACGTGCGCATCTTCTTCAAGGACCTTGCCCACCTCCTCGGGGTGGCGCGGGTATGAGGCAGGGCCCGCTGTGGAAACCCGTTGTTGTCGCGGCGCTGTGGGCAGTGGCGCTGTCGCTGGTCGGCGGCCTGGCCACCGACATCGGCCCCTGGTATCGCGCGCTCAACAAGCCCAGCTGGCAGCCGCCCGACTGGCTGTTCGGGCCGGTGTGGACCACCCTGTACCTGCTGTGCGTGATCGCCGCGGTGCGGGCCTGGCGCAGCGACGTGGCGCGGCCTGGCCGCGGTGCGCTGCTGGCGGTGTTCGGCATCAACGGCGTGTTCAACGTGCTGTGGAGCGTGCTCTTCTTCAACCAGCGCCGGCCCGACTGGGCGCTGATGGAAGTGGGCCTGCTGTGGCTCAGCATCGTGGCCATGGTGGTGGTGGCCGGTCGGCGCGACCGCATCGCCGGTGCCTTGCTGCTGCCCTACCTGGCGTGGGTCAGCTTTGCCTCGGTGCTCAACTTCACCATCGTGCGCCTGAACGCGCCGTTCGGCGGCTAGGCGCGTAAGCATGGACACGGCCTGGCTCATTCACCTGGTGCTGGCCGTGCTGCTGCTCGAGGCCGTGCTGCTGCTGTGGCTGCGACGCAGCACGCTGCGAGGTTTACCTTTGCTTGACGTCGCGGGCAGCCTGCTTGCCGGAACATGCCTGGCGCTGGCCGTGCGTGATGCGGCGGCCGGCGCTTCCGGGGAGCGGCTGGCCTTCTGGCTGGCTGCGGCCGGAGCCGCCCATGCCTTCGATCTGTACCGGCGTGTGCGGCCCCGTGCCGCCCCCGACCTTGACGTGAGGATGCCCCGGCATCCATGACTCTGTAGCCAACCGCCAAAGAGGACGTTCCATGACCACTCGTCGCCGTTTCATCGCCATCGTGCCGGCCGCCGGCACCGCCCTGCTGGCCGCCCGTGCCGTGCAGGCCCAGGCCACCGCCGCCGTCGATCCGAAAGACCCGCAGGCCGTGGCCCTGGGTTACGTGACCGATACGACCAAGGCCGACAAGACGAAGTTCCCCAAGCACACGCCCGACCAGCACTGCGGCAACTGCCAGCTGTTCCAGGGCGCGGCCACGGCCGAGAAGGCGCCATGTACCTTGTTCCAGGGCAAGCAAGTACTGAACAAGGCTTGGTGCTCGGCCTGGACGAAAAAGGCCGGCTGATCGCCAACAGCTTTGATTTCCAGGCGCCCGACGCCACCCCCGGAAAGTGAGGACATCCATGGCATTCCCGTTTTCCGCGATCGTCGGGCAGGAGGAGATGAAGCTCGCCATCCTCGTCGCCGCGGTGGAACCGGCCATCGGCGGCGTGCTGGTGTTCGGCGACCGCGGCACCGGCAAGAGCACCGCGGTGCGCTCGCTGGCGGCGCTGCTGCCGCCGATGCTGGCGGTGGCCGGTTGCCGCTACCACTGCGACCCCGCCACGCTGGCCACCAGCGGCGGCTGTGACGACTGCCGTGCGCTGCGCAGTGCGCCGCGCACGATGAAGATGCCGGTGCCGGTGGTCGACCTGCCGCTGGGCGCCACCGAAGACCGCGTGGTGGGTGCGCTCGACCTGGAAAAGGCGCTCACCCAGGGCGTGCGCAGCTTCGAGCCCGGGCTGCTGGCCCGTGCGCACCGCGGCTTCCTGTACATCGATGAAGTGAACCTGCTGGAAGACCACCTGGTCGACCTGCTGATCGACGTGGCCGCCTCCGGCGAGAACGTGGTCGAGCGCGAAGGCCTGAGCGTGCGCCATCCCGCCCGCTTCGTACTGGTGGGCAGCGGCAACCCCGAAGAGGGCGAGCTGCGGCCGCAGCTGCTCGACCGTTTCGGCCTGTCGGTGGAAGTGCGCACGCCGATGGACGTGGCCGCCCGGGTGGAAGTGGTCAAGCGCCGCGACGCCTATGAGCGCGACCCCATCGGCTTTGCCGAACACTGGAAGAAGGAAGACGCCAAGGTGCGCCGCCGCGTGCTCGGCGCCCGTGAGCAACTGGCCGCCACCACCGTGCCCGATGCCACGCTGGAAGCCGCCGCCCGCCTGGCCATGGCGCTGGGCACCGACGGCCTGCGCGGCGAACTCACGCTCACACGCGCCGCCCGCGCGCTGGCCGCGCTGGAAGGCGATGCCCAGGCCGGCGTGCCCCACCTGCGCCGGGTGGCGCCGGCCGCACTGCGCCACCGGCTGCGGCGCGATCCGCTGGACGAATCCGGCTCCACCGAGCGGGTCGAGCGCGCGCTGGCCGAGCTGTTCGACGACGCGGCCGCATGAACGCAGCGCCTGCGTCGGCTGGCGGTGGGGCTTCAGCCTCGCTGGCGCCTGGTGCGGCGCCGCGCCCGCAGGACGGCCGGGCAACGCCGGGCACTGGCGACCCTGCTGCCGATGCCGCCCTGGCTGCCGCGCTGCTGGCCGTCGACCCGGCCGGCCTGGGCGGCGTGCGGCTGCGGGCAGCGGCCGGCCCGGCCCGCGATGCCTGGCTGGCGCTGCTGCAGCAGCTGCTGCCGCCCGGCACGCCGATGCGCCGCATGCCCGCCACCATCGGCGACGAGCGGCTGCTGGGCGGCCTGGACCTGGGTGCCACGCTGCAGGCCCGCCGGCCGGTGCAGCAACCCGGCCTGCTGCAGCAGGCCGCCGGTGGCGTGCTGCTGCTGGCCATGGCCGAACGCCTGCCCGCCGCCACCGCCGGCCGCGTCGCGGCGGCGCTGGACGCGGTGGCGCCCGGGCAGCCCGCCCTGGCCGTGGTGGCGCTGGATGAAGGCGAAGCCGATGAAGCCCCGCCCGCCAGCCTGTGCGAGCGCCTGGCGCTGCAGCTGGACCTGCACCCCGGGCCGGGCCGATGGGGGCAGGCCGAAGTGGGACAGTCGCCCACTTGTCTAGACAGGTACGGGCGACAGCGCAGCGTGGGCACGGCGCAGCTTGCCGACCCTGCCGCACGCCTGACCGCCGCCCGCGCCGCCTTGCCGGCCTTGCCCTTCGACGAAGACATCGCCACCGCCTTGTGCGCCGCCGCAGTGGCACTGGGCATTGCCTCGGTGCGCGTGCCCTGGCTGGCCTGGCGCGCGGCCTGCGCGGCGGCGGCCTGGGCCGGCCGTGCGCAGGTGCAGGCCGAAGACGCCGAGCTGGCCGCGCGCCTGGTGCTGGGCCCGCGCGCGCGGCAGCTGCCGGCCGGCCCGGCCGATGACGCGGCGCAGGCCGCCACGCCTGAATCGGCGCCAGCAGCGCCGCCAGCCCACCCGCCCAGTGAACTGCCGCCGCCCCCCGAGACGGCCCAGGCCGCCACCCCGCCCACCGAAGCCGGCGAAGCCCCTGCGCCGCCCACGGACGACGCGGCCTGCGCGCCCGAACCCCGACACCCGCTGCCTGACCGCCTCACCGCCGCCGCGCTCAGCGCACTGCCGCCCGGCCTGCTGCTCGGTCTGGCCGCGCGGGCCGGCCAGCGCCACGCCACCGCAGCCGGCGGCCGTGCCGGTGCCACGCAGCAGCACCGCCGACAGGGTCGCCCCATCGGCAGCGTGCGGGGCGACCCGCGCCAGGGGCGGCTCGACATCATCGAGACCTTGCGCGCCGCCGCCCCCTGGCAGCCCCTGCGCCGACGAGAAGCCCTGCTGCACGGCGGCCCGGTGGGCGCGCAGGTGCTGGTGCGGCGCGAAGACTTCCGCATCCGACGCTTTGCGCAGCGGCGCGAGACCACCACCGTGTTCGCGGTCGATGCCTCCGGCTCGCTGGCGCTGCACCGGCTGGCCGAGGCCAAGGGCGCGGTGGAACTGCTGCTGGCCGACTGCTACGTGCGCCGCGACAAGGTGGCGCTGATCGCCTTCCGCGGCACCGGCGCGCAGCTGCTGCTGCCGCCCACCCGCTCGCTGGTGCGGGCCAAGCGCTGCCTGGCCGAGCTGCCCGGCGGCGGCGGCACGCCGCTGGCCGCCGGCATCGACGCCGCGCGCCTGCTGGCCGAAGGCCTGCAGCGCCAGGGCGGCAGCGTGCTGGTGGTGCTGATGACCGATGCCCGCGCCAACGTCGGCCGTGGCGGCGCACCGGGGCGCGAGCGTGCGGCGGCCGATGCGCTGGCCTCGGCCCGCGCGCTGCGGGCCGCCGGCCTGGCCAGCCTGATGATCGACACCGGCCGCGACCCGCAGCCCGCCGGACGTGCGCTGGCCGAGGCCCTGGGCGCACGCTACCTGCCGCTGCCGCAGGCCGATGCAGGCCGGTTGTGGCAGGCCTTGCAGGCACCGGCCAGGCCGCCGGTTTGAAGGTCATTGCACGTTTGTGCCGACTTGTTGCTAGACTCCGCCCCACTTGTGTTGGGGAGTAGCCACCGGGTCGCGTTCTATCCGCAGAACGTGGGTCCGGCGCAGTGTCGTCAATACGGGCGTGGTGTCCCGCACCATCCCCCGGCGCTGCAGGCCACGATGTCGGTTGCCAGACCGCTCCATCGTCGTCACGGCAAGACCAGCCTTGGGTCCTTGTGTCATCAGCCGTCCGCTACCGCGGAGGGTCGGACGGCTCACTCACTCTCAAAGGCGGTCTATGGAATCCATCGGTTCACCACTCATGTGGTCCTTGTTCTCGGCGTTCGTGCTCGTGGCACTGCTCGTCGACTTCTTTGCCATGAGCAAGCAGGGCGCGCACCGCGTCAGCACCAAGGAGGCGGCCATCTGGTCACTCATCTGGGTCGGCGTGTCCTTCGTGTTCATGGGCTGGCTGTGGTGGTACCTGGGTGGCACGGGCACCGACCCGGCAGCGCGTGAACTGGCCAACGGCAAGGCGCTGGAGTTTCTCACCGGCTACCTGATCGAAAAGGCGCTGGCGGTCGACAACATCTTCGTCTTCCTGATGCTGTTCACCTACTTCGCGGTGCCGGCCGAGTTCCAGAAGCGGGTGCTGATGATCGGCATCCTGGGCGCGCTGGTGCTGCGTGCGGTGATGATCCTGGTGGGCGCCTGGCTGATCGCGCAGTTCCACTGGATCCTGTACGTGTTCGGCGCCTTCCTGCTGTTCACCGGCATCAAGATGTGGTGGGCGGCCGGTCAGGAGCCCGACCTCGACAACAACCCGGCCCTGAAGTGGATCCGTGGCCACTTCAAGATCGCGCCCGACTACGACGGCGAGAAGCTCTTCACCGTGGTCAACGGCGTGAAGATGGCCACCCCGCTGCTGGTGGTGATGCTGCTGATCGGCATCGTCGACATCGTGTTCGCGGTGGATTCGATCCCGGCCATCTTCGCCATCACCACCGACCCGTTCATCGTGCTCACGTCCAACGTGTTCGCGATCCTGGGCCTGCGGGCGATGTACTTCCTGCTGGCCAACATGCATGAGCGCTTCCACCTGCTGAGCTATGGCCTGGCCATCGTGCTGGTGTTCATCGGCGCCAAGATGCTGCTGATCGACGTCTACAAGATCCCGGTGGTGTTCTCGCTGGGCTTCACCGCGGTGACGCTGGCCATCACCATGGTCCTGTCGCTGAAGATCCCGCCCAAGGGCGGCAAGCCGGCGCATGAAGGCGGCGCCTACCCCTTCGGCGCCAAGCCCAAGGGTGACGAACAATGAACTTGGCCCCCAAGCTCGCTGCGCTCGCGCCCCCCCAGGGGGGAGCGTTCAGCCTTGGGGCGGCCCGGCGGCTGAACCTTCATCTCAGTCACCTCCACCGTCCCCTGCCAGCGCGATCAGCGCGGCCACCGGGGCCGGTTGTTCTTCATGCGCCAGGTGGCCGGTGCCGGGCAGCGGCACGCAGCGCGCCCGGGGCAGCCGCCGCGCCAGGTCTTGCGCCTGGGCCGGCGGCACCATGCGGTCGCGGTCGGAGGCCAGCAACCACAGCGGTGCCGGCAGCCGGGGCAGGGCCTCGGCCAGCGGCCGCAGGTCCCAGTGGCTCATCATCGCCAATGCACCGGCCACATGGGCCGGGCTTTGCACCAGGCGTGCATACAGCGCGGCCGATGCCGGCGGCACGCTCGATCCGGTGCCGTCGATCAGCCGCCGCAGCGCACGCGGGTCGCGCGCCTGGCGGGCCACCAGCCGGCTCACCAGCCCGGGCAGCAGCGGGCCACCTCCCACCAGCCGCGCCAGCGGCGCGAACAGCAGGCCGGCCAGGCCATCAAAAGGCAGCAGCGCGCCATTGATGGCCACCACGGCGCGCGCCGGTGCATGGCCGTCCAGCACCAGTTGCGCGCCGATGGCCGCGCCCGCCGAGTGCCCGGCCACCAGGGCCGGCGGCGCCACGGCCAGCACCGCCAGCAAGGCGGCCAGCGCCCGCGACATCGCCGGCAGGCTGGCGCTGCCGGGCAAGGCATCGGTGAAGGCATGGCCGGGCAGGTCGGGCACCACCACGGTGAAGCGCTCGGCCAGCAGCGGCAGCAACCCGGCCATGCTGTGGCTGGAAGCGCCGGTGCCGTGCAGCAGCAGCAGCACCGGCCCCTGGCCGGCCACCTGCACATGCCAGTGCAGGCCGCCGGCATGCACGAAGCGGCTGTGCGCGCGGTGGGGCCAGTCGGCGCCGTCGCGGGCCCAGTGCAACCGGGCGCCGTGCATCGGGCCGCTCACCGCCCGGTGCCGAACCGGCGGATGCGCCCGTACAGCAGGGCCGCCCGTTGGGTGGAGGCTTGCACTTCCTGCAGCAGCGGCGCAATGCCGGGGCCGCCCGGGCCGTCGGCAATGTCCATCGCCACCAGGCTGGCATTGCCCAGGATGGCGCGCATCACCTCGTCGGGCGGTGGGGCGGCTTCGCCGGGGCCGGGCTGCAGCTGCTGCGCGGCCAGCTCGCCCGCGGTGCGTTCCAGCGAAGCTTCCAGCTGGCGCCGCGCCTGAGCCGCGCGCTGGTGGTCGCGCAGGTCGGTGAGGGTGAGGATGAAGCCCAGCGCCGCGCCGTCGCGGCCGGGCACCACCTCGGCCCGCACGCCCACCGCCTGGGCGGCCCCTGGTTCGCGGCGCAGGGCCAGCGTGCCGCGCCAGGGCTGTCGGGCGGCCTGCAGCCCGGCCAGCACCTGCTGCAGGGAAGCCGGCGGCTCGAAGCCCCGGGCCACGTCGTCCAGCGTCTGCAGTGGCGTGGTGGCGCCGGTAGCGGCAGCGGGCGCCAGCAGCGCCAGGAAGGCGGCATTGGCATGCAGCAGCCGGCCCTGCGCATCGGCGATGGCCACCGGCTCGCGCGAGTGCTGCACCGTCTCGCGGATCTGCAGCAGCTGGCGCTCGGCGATCAGCAGCCGCACCGCATGCACCTGCACGATGATGTCCACCAGCGCCGCGCCGAAGGCCCGGGCCAGGGCCAGCTCGCTGGGGCTCCAGGGCAGGGCGGTGCCGCGCACGATCTCGGACCAGGCCGCGAACGAGCGCCTGGGCGACAGCTCCATCGGGTCGTCGCCCAGCTTGGGCTTGTGGGGGTCGCCGGCCCAAGTCACGGTCAGCAGCTGTTCCTTGCGGAACCACATCAGGTAGTGCGGCTGTGCGGCCGACAGCCGCACCGCCAGCACGCCAGCCGCCAGCGGCGTGAGCGAGGCCAGCGTGGGCTCGGCCTGCTCGATCGATCCGCACACCAGCGCCGGCTGGCCGGGCGCCGGCAGGTCGGGCCGCGCATCCACCCACTGGCACAGCGCCCGCAGCTCGGGCGTGGAAGGCACTTCGCCCGAGGTCAGCACCTCGCCGTCGTGGAACAGCGCGGCGCCGGTGGCACCCAGCGGCTGCAGCAGCGTGGCCGGGTTGCGCAGCAGCGCCAGCCGCCAGTCGCCTTCGGTGGACGTGGCTTCGACCAGCCGCTGTTCGAGCCGGCGCACCACCAGCGCCACCTGCGCGTGCGCGTAGTTCTCGATGGCAGCGATGCGGGTGGCGATGACCTCGGCCAGCAGGTCGCAGGCGGTGCGCACCGCATAGCGCAAGTTGCGTGGCCGGTAGTGGTGGCAGGCGATCAGGCCCCACAGCCGACCCTCGTGCACCAGAGACACCACCAGCGTGGCCGTGACGCCCATGTTGCGCAGGTACTGCAGGTGCAGCGGCGACATGCT
>NZ_CAXFDV010000827.1:0-2449 GCF_964001545.1 uncultured Aquincola sp. | reverse complement strand
GCCGGCTGCTGGCTCGCCCAGGGCCCGGTGACCGCATCCACGCCGCAGGTCCACAGCGTGCGCACGTCGGCCTCGTCGGCCACGCCTTCGGCCTGCACCTGCATCGACATCGCATGCAGCAGCGTGACGGTGCTGCGCAGGAACTCCTGCGCCGCTTCGCTGCGGGCCACCTCGGCGCAGACCGAGGCATCGAGCTTCACGTAGTCCAGGCCCAGCTCGTACAGCCGCTCGATGCGGTGCAGCCGCTCGCCGGCATGTTCCAGGCCCACGCGCACGCCCAGCGGGCGCAGCATGCGGGCAAAGGCCTGCACCGCCTCGAAGTGGTCGATGGCCGCGGCCTCGGGCACCTCCAGCCACAGCGCATGGGCGGCGCGCGGCTGCTCTTCCAGCAGCTGGCGCAGATGGGCCACGAAGCCGCTGTCGGCCACCGAGGCCGGCGCGATGTTGACCGCGCGCGGCACCGCGTCGTCGGCGATCGCTTCCAGCGCCAGCGACACCGCCTCGGCATCGAACAGCGCGGTCAGCCGGTTGCGCATGGCCAGCGGCAGCCAGCGGGCGGCCGGCTCATGGGCGCCGCCCTCGCGCAGCTGCACCCGCAGCGGCGACTCCAGGTGCAGCCTGCGGCCTTCGGCGTCCAGCACCGGAAAGCCCACCAGCCGCAGCCGCAGGCGCTTGTCTTCCAGCGCAGCCAGCAGCTGCACCCGCCACGCCCGCTCGCCCTCGCCGACGCCCGAGGGGGCGGCGCTGCCGTCCAGCACCTCGGCGCTGTAGGGCTTGCCGGCCTCGGCCCGGGCCAGCGCCAGGTCGGCCTGCGCCATCAGCGCGCCGGCCGTGGCCTCGCGCGGCCATTCCACCGCGCCCACATAAGCGCGGATCACCGGGCTGAACGCCGGCAGGCTGCTGCGCAGCGCCGCGGCGATGGACGCGGCCGTCTCGGCAGCCAGGCCCGGCGCCGGCAGCGCCAGCGCAAAGTCGGAGCCATTGAGGCGGCCGGCCAGGCAGCCGTCCACCCGCTCGGGGTAGGTGTTGAGCACCTGGGCGATGGTCTCGATCACCAGGTCGGTGGTCTCGCGGCCCACCGCGCGGTTCAGGCCACTCACGTCGGCCAGCCGCACCAGCACCAGGCCGCCGCCATCGGCACCGTCTTCACGCTGCTGCAGCGCGGCCAACAGGCCCATGAAGTGGGCGCGGTGCGGCAGGCCGGTCAGCGGGTCGCAGTGCGCCTGGCGGCGCAGCGTCTCGGCCCGGGCGGCCTGCGCCTCGAACAGCGACTTCATGCGCACCACCATGCCGTTCATCGCGGCGGCCACGCGGCGCAGGTCGGGCATGGCGGGTTCGTCGACGATGACGTAGCGGCCTTCTTCCAGCGCCTGCGCCTGGCGCACCGTGGCTTCCAGCGGCGCACGGATGCGGCGCACCACCACCAGCGACAGCAGCGCGGCCAGCGCGCCCACGCCCAGCATCACCAGCGTGGCGCGCACGCCGCCGCGCCACAGCTCGTCGTAGGCATAGCTGTCGTGCGACACCACGGTGACGGTGCCCAGCGGCCGCCAGCCGTCGGACACCTGGGCCACGCCGGGCGCCGGCGCAATGGGCAGCAGCGAGACGAACCAGCCCGGCGCACGCAGCGGTGCGGCGGGCGAACGGTTGTCGATGCCGGGGCGGCCATCGGCCCGCGCCAGCGCGATGCTGCGGTAAAAGCCCGTGTCGGCCTGGGCATTGATGGCCAGCTGCATCAGCTCGTCATCGCCATGCTGCTGCGACAACACCAGCGCCAGCGACTGGGCGGTGTCGTTGTTCTTCATGGTCAGCTGCGTCTGCAGCACCGCGCGCGTGGACAGCAGGTTGACACTCACCGCGCCGCCGATCGCAAGCAGCAGCACGGCGGCCAGCAACAGCCAGAGTTGGCGTATCAACGACATGGATCTCGTTCCCTTCAAAAGCCCTCGGCCTTCGCCTTGGCCAGCACCTCACGCCAGCGAGACAGCCTCGCCAGCGGATCACCCGCCCGTTCCGCACCCACGCCCTGCCACAACCCTTCACCGTTGAAACTGAACACGGGCACCAGGTCGGTCCGACGAGAAGCCCCGCGCACATCCATCACCAGGTTGTCCAGGATCAGCGGCTCGGCGTCGGGCGTGGCGTACCAGGCCAGCACCATGTGCGCCTGGGGCGGCCCGCCGCCGCGCAACTGGGCCCGCACGTACACCAGCCGCAGGCGCGCCACCGGCGTGCCCGAAGCCACCAGGCTGAAGTACTTGGCAATGGCGAAATCCTCGCAATCGCCCTCCCCGCGCGACAGCGTCTCCAGCGGGCTGGCCCAATAGTCCACCTGGCCCCAGACGGCCAGATCATCCCTGAAGCGTATCCGCCGATTGAAGAAGTCGTTGATGAAACGAAGCCGGTCTTCCTCGGCCATCTCGGCGGCCTGGATCAGCGCCGGCTGCAG
>NZ_CAXFDV010000826.1:0-5564 GCF_964001545.1 uncultured Aquincola sp. | reverse complement strand
TGGTGGCGCGCTCGACCGGGGTCTCGGCCGCCTTCTTCAGGACCTGCTTGCGCTGCTGCAGGTCTTCCAGCAGCGTGGGGGCGCTGACCGAAGCCGGCCCCGCTGCGGCGCCCGCCGTGGCCGCCTGTGTGGCGCTGAAGCGCCGCTGGATGCCTTGCTGCGCCAGGCCGATGGCCGCAGTCAATCCTGGTGAAGCGGGTCGCGCCGGCGCATGTGCATCGGTGCGGGCGAATTCAGGCAACTGGCGCCCCACCAGGCGGTTCAGCCGGCCCAGCACGGCCGCGGCATGCTCCCCACCGCGGGGCAGGCCGGCCGCCGCGGTGAGCAGGCGGGTGGCTTCGCCGTCTCGCGCGCCGCCACCGGCGCGCAGCCCGCCCTGCACCGTGCGCGTGCTCATCGCGGCGCCAGCGCCGAGGTGGCCGTGGGCCGTGGCAGGCAATGCACCGGCGCCGGTGGCGGGGTCGGTAGCCCGCGGCGGCAACTGCCCGAAACCGGTGCCGCCGCCCTGCGGCGTGCGGCGGATCATCGGCCGCAGATCGACCTGGGGCAGCACCTGCTGGCCCGCCAGGAACTGGTTGCAGGTGTGGTAGGCGGCCTGCACCAGCGCGGCCATTTCTTCGTGCAGCGCCGGCTGCAGGTCGCGCCAGCCGGCGATCGGCAGGCCGCTGCTGCACCAGGCGTCCACCGCGATGCGGGCCAGGACATGGGCGCGCAGCATGTCGTTGGCGTCCAGCTCCTCACGGCGCTCCAGCACGGCCATGCGCGAACGCAGGTCGGTGAACTCCCAGGAGGCGCGGTCCATCACGGCCAGCGCCAGGCGTGAGCCGAGGATCTCGCGCTCGATCGTGTCGTCGTCCACCAGGGACAGCTTGGGTTCGCCGGCCTGCGCGGATCGCGGCAGATCGCCCGGGCGCGAGGCGGACACGCCGTAGAGCATGGCATTGCGCAGGGCACCGACACAGGCCTGGTGCCAGGCCGATCCGCGCTGCTGCAGGGCCGTGAAGGTGTCGCGCCGCCGCTGCGTGGTGCTGTAGTCGGCGGGGCGATCCTGCTGTTCGCGGGCCAGGGCTTCCACGGCCGAGAACACGCCGACGAAGCCCTTGACCAGCTCTTCCGTGTAAAGGCGCCGAACCTGCGTCGCGAGGGCGGAATAGTCGGCAGCGGTCGCCATGCGTGAGGAAGGATGTCGCCTTGTGAGTGCGAACTGACTCTACACCACCGCCCCGGCGTTCGGGTCTTCCGGGTCGTTGGCCTTGGCGGCGGTGCCACCGCCCTTGACCAGGTCTTCGCGCTTGACGCCCAGCCACATCGCGATGGCGGCCGCCACGAACACCGACGAATAGATGCCGAAGCAGATGCCGATGGTCAGCGCCATCGCGAAGTAGTGCAGCGACGGGCCGCCGAACAGCAGCATCGACAGCACCATGATCTGCGTGGAGCCGTGGGTGATGATGGTGCGGCTGATGGTGCTGGTGATCGCATGGTCGATGACCTGCGGCGTGTCCAGCTTGCGGTACTTGCGGAAGGCCTCGCGCACCCGGTCGAAGATCACCACCGACTCGTTCACCGAGTAGCCCAGCACCGCCAGGATGGCCGCCAGCACCGTGAGCGAGAACTCCCACTGGAAGAAGGCGAAGAAGCCCAGGATGATGACCACGTCGTGCAGGTTGGCGATGATGCCGGCGACGCCGAACTTCCATTCGAAGCGAAGCGCCAGGTAGATCACGATGCCGATGATCACGAAGGCCAGCGCCTTGGCGCCGTCGATCGCCAGCTCGCGGCCTACCTGCGGACCGACGACCTCGCTGCGCGACAGCTCCAGCGGACGCTCCGCACCCTTGGCGCACTGCTGCTTGGTGGCCGGGTCGCCCGCCACCGTCACCGCCGCCGATTCGACCTGGCCACCTTCGGCCTGGCACAGCCCCGTGAACACGCGGCTCACCACCTCGGTCTGCTTGACGTCGCCACGCAGCGGCAGGCGGATCAGCACGTCGCGCGAGGTGCCGAAGTTCTGCACCTGCACTTCGCCAAAGCCCATGCCCTCGACGGTCTCGCGCACCTTGTTGATGTCGGCGGACTGGGCGTAGGCCACCTCCACCACCGTGCCGCCGGTGAACTCGATTGAGAAATGAAGGCCGCGCGTGACGATGAAGAACACCGCGGCCAGGAACATCACCGCCGAGATCACGTTGAGCACCAGCGCATGGCGCATGAACGGGATGTCGCGATGGATACGGAAGAACTCCATGTGGGGGCTCCTGCTCGATCAGGCCTGGGCCGACTTGCCGGCCTCGGCGCCGGGGCGCCACACCTGGCCGATCGACACCGATTTCAGCTTCTTCTTGCGGCCATACCAGAGGTTGACCAGCCCGCGCGAGAACACCACCGCCGAGAACATCGAGGTGAGGATGCCCAGGCAGTGCACCACCGCAAAGCCACGCACCGGCCCGGAGCCGAAGGCCAGCAGCGCCACGCCGGCGATCAGCGTGGTGACGTTGGAGTCGAGGATGGTGCCCCAGGCCCGCTCATAGCCGGCCTGGATGGCCGTTTGCGCGGAACTGCCGTTGCGCAACTCCTCGCGCACCCGTTCGTTGATCAGCACGTTCGCGTCGATGGCCATGCCCAGCGTCAGCGCAATGGCCGCCATGCCCGGCAGCGTGAGCGTGGCCTGCAGCATCGACAGGATCGCCACCAGCAGCAGCAGGTTGAACGCCAGCGCCAGCGTGGAGAACACGCCGAACAGCAGGTAGTAGCAGCACATGAACACCGCGATGGCGGCGAAGCCGTACATCACGCTGTCGAAGCCCTTGGTGATGTTCTCGGCGCCCAGGCTGGGGCCGATGGTGCGCTCTTCCACGATCTCCATCGGCGCCGCGAGCGAACCTGCGCGCAGCAGCAGCGCGGTGTCGTTGGCCTCCTGGGTGGTCATGCGGCCGCTGATCTGCACCCGGCCGCCGCCGATCTCGCTGCGGATCACCGGCGCGGTCACCACCTCGCCCTTGCCCTTCTCGAACAGCAGGATGGCCATGCGCTTGCCGATGTTCTCGCGCGTGATGTCGCGGAACACGCGGGCGCCCTTGGCGTCCAGCGTCAGGTGCACGGCGGGTTCATGGTTCTGGCCGTCGAAGCCGGCCTGCGCGTCGGTCAGGTTCTCGCCGGTCAGGATGACCTGGCGCTTGACGATCAGCGGCGCGCCGCCACGCTCGACGTAACGCTCGGTGCCGAAGGGCACGGGCGCCGAGCCGATGGCGGCCGCAGCCGCCTCGGTGCTGTCGTCGACCATGCGCACTTCCAGCGTGGCGGTGCGGCCGATGATGTCCTTGGCCTTGGCCGTGTCCTGTACGCCCGGCAGCTGCACCACCACGCGGTCGGCGCCTTGCTGCTGGATCACCGGCTCGGCCACGCCGAGTTCGTTCACGCGGTTGTGCAGCGTGGTGATGTTCTGCTTGAGCGCAGCCTGCTGCACGGCGATGGCCGCTTGCGGCTTGAGCGTGCCGGTCAGCTGGCGTTCACCGCTACCCGAGGTGCCGGCGTCCCACTGCAGGTCGGGCAGCGCGGCGGTCAGCGCCGCCTGCGCGGCTTGCAGCGTGGCGTCTTCGCGGAAGGTCACGCGCACCAGGTTGCCGTCGCGCGCAATGCCGGTGTGGCGGATGTTCTTCTCGCGCAGCAGCGAGCGGATGTCGCCGGTCAGCGCCTCGGCGCGCTTGGTCAGCGCCGCCTTCATGTCCACCTGCATCAGGAAGTAGACACCGCCGCGCAGGTCGAGACCCAGGTACATCGGCAGCGCGCGCATCGAGGTCAGCCACGTCGGCGAGCGGCTGACGAGGTTGAGCGCCACGATGTAGGCCGGATCGCTCGCGTCGGGGTTCAGCGCGCGCGACAGCACGTCCTTCGCACGGATCTGGGTGTCGGTATCGCCAAAGCGCGCGCGCACCGAGTTGCCGTCGAACTGCACGAAGTCGGGCTTGAGCTGGGCATCGGCCAGCGCCTTCTCGACGCGCGGCACCAGCGAACTGTCGACCTTCAGCGTGACCTTGCCGCTGGAGACCTGGACGGCCGGCGCCTCACCAAAGAAGTTGGGCAGCGTATACAGCAGCCCGATCACGAACGCGACGGCGAGCATCGCGTACTTCCACCACGGATAGCGGTTCATCAACACACTCCCCTGGCGCGCACGGGCACGCCGGGTTGAAAACGAACGGTGGTGGGATTACTTCAGCGTGCCCTTGGGCAGCACCTGCGTGATGGCCGTGCGCTGCAACTGCACTTCCACGCCGCTGGCCAGCTCCAAATGGACGAAGCTCTCGCCCACCTTGCTGATGCGACCCAGCAGGCCACCGGCGGTCACCACCTCGTCGCCCTTGGCCACCGCATCGATCATCGCCTTGTGCTCCTTCTGGCGCTTCATCTGCGGCCGGATCATGATGAAGTACAGCACCACGAACATCAGCACCAGCGGCAGCATGCTCATGAGGCTGGAGCCCATGCCTTCAGCGGCAGCGGGGGCGGTTTGAGCAAAGGCTTCGGAAATGAACACGGCGATCGGTCCTTGTGACAAAGGCCCGTTCGATGCGGGCCCAATCGAAAAAATCCGTTGGAAGCCAAAAAAGCTTCGGACAAAAAAACAGGCCCCGCACTTTCGTGGGGGCCTGTCTCGGATTCTGGTTGCGGGGGCAGGATTTGAACCTGCGACCTTTGGGTTATGAGCCCAACGAGCTACCAGACTGCTCCACCCCGCGACGGGAGCTGACAGTATAGCGTGCTTTTGGCTTCTTGCCAGCCCCTATCGAATAAATTTCGAAAAGAGGCTGAAAGACGCCAAGTCGACTTACTCGGCAGCGTCGGTGGCTTCTTCAGCCACGGCGGTGTCGGGACGGTCGACCAGTTCGACGAAGGCCATCGGGGCGTTGTCGCCCACGCGGAAGCCCATCTTCAGGATGCGGGTGTAGCCACCCGGACGGGTCTGGTAGCGCGGGCCCAGCTCGTTGAAGAGCTTGGCCACGATGTCGCGGTCACGGGTGCGCGAAAAAGCCAGGCGGCGGTTGGCCAGCGTGGGTTCCTTGGCCAGCGTGATCAGCGGCTCGACGACGCGGCGCAGTTCCTTGGCCTTCGGGACCGTGGTCTTGATGGCTTCGTGCTGCAGCAGCGAGTTGGTCATGTTGCGCAGCATCGCCTGGCGATGCGCGCTGGTGCGGTTGAGTTTGCGGAGTCCGTTGCGATGGCGCATGGTGCTTTCCTTTCTTTATTGAACCCCGGCCGTGTCAGGTACCGGGGGTTGCACATGACAGCGTGTGATTAACGCTTGTCCAGGCCTTGAGGCGGCCAGTTCTCCAGGCGGGCACCCAGCGTGAGACCACGCGAGGCCAGCACTTCCTTGATTTCGTTCAGCGACTTGCGGCCGAGGTTCGGCGTCTTGAGCAGCTCGGTTTCCGTGCGCTGGATCAAGTCGCCGATGTAGTAGATGTTTTCGGCCTTCAGGCAGTTGGCCGAACGCACCGTCAGCTCGAGCTCGTCCACGGGGCGCAGCAGGATCGGGTCGAAGTTGCCGCCGGCGCGCGGCGCGG
>NZ_CAXFDV010000825.1:0-1799 GCF_964001545.1 uncultured Aquincola sp. | reverse complement strand
TGGATCTGCCCGCTGCTGGGGGCTTCCAGCTGGGCCAGCAGCCGCAGCAGCGTGCTCTTGCCGCAGCCGCTGCGGCCCACGATGGCCACGAACTCGCCGGGGCGGATGTCCAGGTCGATCTCGTGCAGCACCGTGCGCTCGCCGTAGCGCTTGCCCACGCCGCGCAGCTGCAGGTCCAGCCCGCGGGGCGCGCTGGGCACGCTGCGCCGCAGTGGCGCGGGGGCGGCCTGCGGCCGCGCCGTGGCCGGGTGTTCCAGCGCGGCCGTGCCGTCGATGTCGAACAGGAAGGGGTGCACCATCGTCGTCGTTCTCATGGGTCCGCCCGGTCAGGCGGGTTGGTAGCCGGGGTGCCAGCGCAGCCACCAGCGCTCCAGGCCCTTGGCCAGCAGGTCGGCCAGTTTGCCCAGCAGCGCATACAACAGGATGCCCACCAGCACCACGTCGGTCTGCAAAAACTCGCGGGCGTTCATCGTCAGGTAGCCGATGCCGGCCTGGGCTGAGATGGTCTCGGCCACGATCAGCAGCACCCAGGTCAGGCCCAGGCTGAAGCGCACGCCCACCAGGATGGAGGGCAAGGCACCCGGCAGGATCACTTGCCTATACAAGGGCCAGCCGCGCAGGCCGTAGCTGCGGGCCATCTCGATCAGCCCCTTGTCCACTGACCGGATGCCGTGGAAGGTGTTGAGGTAGATCGGGAAGAACACCCCCAGCGACACGAGAAACAGCTTGGCCGTCTCGTCGATGCCGAACCACAGGATGACCAGCGGAATCAACGCCAGGGCCGGGATGTTGCGCACCATCTGCAGCGTGGAGTCCAGCAGCGTTTCGGCCGCCTTGAAGCTGCCGGTGAGCAAGCCCAGCAGCAGCCCCAGGCCGCCGCCGATGGCAAAGCCCAGCGCGGCGCGGCGGGTACTCACGGCCACATGGGTCCACAGCTCGCCCGACTGGGCGAGCGTGAAGAAGGCCTTGACCACGGCCCACGGCTCGGGCAGCACGCGGGTGGACAGCCAGCCCAGCGACGAGGCCGCCTGCCAGCCCAGGATCACCAGCACCGGCACCACCCAGGGCGCGGCGCTGCGCAGCGAACGTGAAGCGGCCGCCATCTCAGCTCACCGAGGCCGCGCGCGGCACGATGCTGTTGGCCACGATCTCGCCGAAGGGGCCGGTGAGCTGCGGCTGCACCAGCTTCTCACGCAGCTGCAGCGGCAGCAGCGGGAACACCAGCTCGGCAAAGCGGTAGGCCTCTTCCAGGTGCGGGTAGCCCGACAGCACGAAGTACTCCAGCCCCAGGTCGGCGTATTCCTTGATCAGCGCCGCCACCTGCTGCGGGTTGCCCACCAGCGCAGTGCCGGCACCACCGCGCACCAGGCCCACGCCGGCCCACAGGTGCGGATACACCTCCAGACCCTTGCGGATGTCGGTCGGGTCGAACCGGCCGCCGTGCAGCGCGGCCATGCGGCGCTGGCCTTCGCTGTCCATGCTGGCGAACTTCTTCTGCGCCGCGGCCACGGTGGCCGGGTCCAGATGTTTGACCAGGTCGCGCGCGGCGGCCCAGGCTTCGTCCTCGGTTTCGCGCACGATCACGTGCAGCCGGATGCCGTAGGTCAGCGTGCGGCCGTGGCGGGCGGCGCGTTCGCGGATGTCGGCCACCTTGGCGGCCACCGCGGCCGGCGGCTCGCCCCAGGTCAGGTAGGTGTCCAGCTGCTGCGCGGCCAGCTCATGCGCCTCGGGCGACGAACCGCCGAAGAAGAGGGGCGGGTAAGGCGCCTGCACCGGCGGGTACAGCAGCTTGGCGCCCT
>NZ_CAXFDV010000824.1:0-1647 GCF_964001545.1 uncultured Aquincola sp. | reverse complement strand
GGCACGTAACACAGGCCGCGGTCGTCCAGCGCCGCCTGCAGCATCAGCAAGGTGTTGTTCAGCACCACCTGGCCGCCCACCTTCACTTGCAGTTGCCTGCCGCGTTTCTCGAACTCCCATGCATACAGGTTGCCGTGGGTCGGCAGCCGCAGGTTGATGCAGGCGTGCTCGGTCAGGTCGCGCGGCGTGCGGGGCCGGCTGCGGCCCTGCAGGTAGCCCGGCGACGCAGCCACCGCCATGCGGAAGTCGGGCGAGATGCGCACCGCGATCATGTCCTTGTCCACCCGGTTGCCCAGGCGCACGCCGGCATCGAAGCGCTGGGCCGCGATGTCGGTGAGCGCGTAGTCCACGCTCAGCTCGATCAGCAGGTCGGGGTACTGCTGCAGCAGGGGCAGCAGCCGCGGCCACAGCACGGTGCGTATCGCATGGTCGTGGGAGGTGATGCGCACGGTGCCGGCCGGCGTGTCGCGTGCCGCGGTCAGTTGGTCCAGTTCGGCGTCGATGTCTTCGAAGCGGGGCGCCAGCACGTTCAGCAGCCGCTCGCCCGCTTCGGTGACCGAGACGCTGCGTGTGGTGCGGTTGAGCAGCCGCAGCCCAAGCCGGGCTTCCAGGCCGGTGACCGCATGGCTGAGCGCCGAGCGCGAGACATCCAGCTGCGCCGCCGCGCGGGTGAAGCTGCGCGTCTGCGCCACGGTGACGAAGGCCTGCAGGTCGGCCAGGGGAGTGCGCGGCATGGTGGCTCGATTGGTGAATGTGCTGCACCAATGTATGCCGTCTGGGCCTCTTCTCTCACAAGGCCTGCGTTCCTATAGTCCTTCTCAGTGGATGAAAGGACTTTTCGATGTTCAAGCGCCTCATGGGCTGCCTCACCTGCGCAGCCATCGCCCACGGTGCCTCGGCCGAGCCGGCCGCGGGCGGCCAGAAGCTCACCCTGGCCCGCGAGCTGACCAGCATGGACGGCCCGGCCGACACCTTCACCGGCCAGGTGCGGGTGACGCCAGCCTTTGCCGCCACGCCCGGCATGAATGCCTCGGGCGGCATCGTGCGGTTCCAGCCCGGGGCGCGCTCGGCCTGGCACACGCACCCGGCGGGCCAGCAGCTCATCGTCACCGAGGGTGAAGGCTTGACGCAGGAATGGGGCAAGCCGATCCAGCGCATCCGCGCCGGCGACGTGGTGTGGTGCTCGCCCGGCATCAAGCACTGGCACGGCGCCGCGCCGGGCAGCGCGATGACGCACATCGCCATCACCGGGGTGGTGGGCGGCAAGAACGTGGACTGGCTGGAGCACGTGAGCGATGCGCAATACCTCGGCCGCTGACCGCATCAGCCCGGGCCGCCGCGGCCTGCTGGGCATGGCGGCGCTGGTGGCCGCTCACGGACCGACCCGGGCGCAGACCGGCGCCGCGCTCACCCCCGCAGGAGATCACACGATGAACGACAACGCCCGGCCGCCTGGGGGCGGTGCCCCGCCCACGCCGCAGGAGACCGCACCCCGTTCCGGCGACCCTGCACTCACGGCCCCGCAACGGGCCATCGGCCCCGTCGCGGCGGCCACCGCCACCGGCGACATGGCGCGGCTGAGCGCCGCGCTGGAACGGGCGCTGGACGCCGGCTTGACGGTCAGCGAGATCAAGGAAGTGCTGGTGC
>NZ_CAXFDV010000823.1:0-3354 GCF_964001545.1 uncultured Aquincola sp. | reverse complement strand
GGCTGGGTGGAGGCATAAGGCTCGGCCTGCGGCGCCATGCCGCCCAGCGGCAGCGCCTGGCGGGCCGAGTCGTCGCGCTCGCGCTCGTAGGCGGCGCGGGCATCGGTTTCGTTGCGTGGCGCCATCGCCAGCTGGCGTTCGGCCTGCTGGATGCGGCGCAGCGGCGCGTCTTCGGCCTTCAGCGCCTGGATGCGCTCGGCCTGGCGCTTGGCGTCTTCCTTCATCGCGGCCGGCACGTCGGCCAGCTTCTGCTGCGCGCTGGTGGCGCGCCGCTCCAGCGCGGCCTGGGCGCGCTGCTCGGCCGCGTCGTTGCGCAGGTGCTCTTCCATGCGCGTGACCTGCTGCAGCTGCTGCGAATAGGTCAGCTGCGGCAGCCAGCTGCCGTTCTGCTTGATGGACAGCCAGGTCAGCGGCAGCAAAAAGGCGATCAGCAGCACGATGTACTGCGCCACCTGCGTCCAGGTGACGGCCCGCATGCCGCCCAGGAAGGAACACACCAGCACCCCGCCCAGGCCGACGAAGATGCCCACCTCGAAGCTGAAGCCGGTGAGGTGCGAGGTGATCAGGCCCACGCCATAGATCTGCACCACCACGTAGACGAAGGACACCAGCAGCACCGCCACCACGGCGATGAAGCGCGGCAGCGCGCCGTAGCGCTCGCCGATGAAGTCGGGGATGGTGAACTGGCCGAAGCGGCGCAGGTACGGCGCCAGCAGCAGCGCCACCAGGCAGAAGCCCCCGGTCCAGCCCAGCAGGTAGGCCAGGCCGCCGAAGCCCTGCAGGTAGAGCACGCCCGCCATGCCCAGGAAGGAGGCGGCGCTCATCCAGTCGGCGGCGGTGGCCATGCCGTTGTAGAAGGCCGGCACGCGCCGGCCGGCCACGTAGTACTCGGCCTCGTCGGTGGTGCGGCACGACAGGCCGATGGTGGCGTACACCGCCACCGTGGCCACCAGGAACATGGTGCCGATCCAGGCGCGCGAAAAGCCCGAGCGCTCGGCCCAGGCCAACAGCGCGACGAACACCAGCACGCCCAGCGCAAACAGACCGTAGCGCCGGTGCAGGCGCCGCTCGAAGGCGCCTGCGTCGAGGCTGTGCGGCGTGCTTTTCAAGACCGCGCCCCCTGGCTCCGCCTGCAACCGCCGGACCGCAAGGGGCGCGTGCCGCCGGCCTTACTTGACGGCGCCCAGGCGCTGCCAGGTCTCGATCACGGTGTCGGGGTTCAGCGAGATCGAGACGATGCCTTCCTGGGCCAGCCAGTCGGCAAAGTCGGGGTGATCGCTGGGGCCCTGGCCGCAGATGCCGACGTACTTGCCGGTGGCGCGGCAGGCGGCGATGGCACGCGAGATCATGGCCTTGACCGCCGGATCACGCTCGTCGAAGTCGCCGGCCAGCTGCTCCAGGCCCGAATCGCGGTCCAGGCCCAGCGTGAGCTGGGTCAGGTCGTTGGAGCCGATGGACATGCCGTCGAAGTACTCGAGGAACTGCTCGGCCAGGATGGCGTTGCTGGGCACCTCGCACATCATGATCAGGCGCAGGCCGTCCTGGCCGCGCTGCAGGCCGTGCTCGGCCAGCATCTCGTTGACCTTGCGCGCCTGCGTCAGCGTGCGCACGAAGGGCACCATGATCTCGACGTTGGTCAGGCCCATGTCGTTGCGCACGCGCTTGAGCGCTTCGCACTCCATCGCGAAGGCATCGCTGAAGTCGCCGCTGATGTAGCGCGACGCACCGCGGAAGCCCAGCATCGGGTTTTCTTCGTCCGGCTCGTAGCGCGAGCCGCCGATGAGCTTGCGGTACTCGTTGCTCTTGAAGTCGGACAGCCGCACGATCACCGTCTTGGGCCAGAAGGCGCCGGCGATGGTGGCGATGCCCTCGACCAGCTTGTCGACGTAGAACGCGCGCGGGCTGGCATGGCCGCGGGCCACCGACTCCACGGCCTTCTTCAGGTCGGCATCGATGTTCGGATAGTCGAGGATGGCCTTCGGGTGCACCCCGATGTTGTTGTTGATGATGAACTCGAGCCGGGCCAGGCCGACGCCCGAGTTGGGCATCTGCGCGAAGTTGAAGGCCAGCTGCGGGTTGCCCACGTTCATCATGATCTTGATGGGGCAGTACGGCAGGTCGACCGGCTCGACGTCGGAGACGTCGGTGTCCAGCAGGCCGTCGTAGATGTAGCCGGTGTCGCCTTCGGAGCAGGCCACGGTGACCAGGGCACCGTCGCTCAGCTTCTCGGTGGCGTCGCCGCAGCCCACCACCGCCGGGATGCCCAGCTCACGCGCGATGATGGCCGCATGGCAGGTCCGGCCGCCGCGGTTGGTGACGATGGCGCTGGCGCGCTTCATCACCGGCTCCCAGTTGGGGTCGGTCATGTCGGTGACCAGCACGTCGCCGGGCTGCACGCGTTCCATCTCGGTGATGGAGCTGACCAGGCGCACCGGGCCGGTACCGATCTTCTGGCCGATGGCGCGGCCTTCGGCCAGCACGGTGTTCTTGCTGGTGTCGCCCTTGAGCTTGTAGCGCTGCTCGACCTTGCCCTCGGACTGGCTCTTCACCGTCTCGGGGCGGGCCTGCAGGATGTAGAGCTTGCCGTCACCGCCGTCCTTGCCCCATTCGATGTCCATCGGGCGGCCGTAGTGCTCCTCGATGATGAGGGCGTACTTGGCCAGTTCGGTCACGTCGGCGTCGTTGAGCGAGTAGCGGTTGCGCTGCTCGGGCGGCGTGTCCTCGGTCTTGACCAGCTTGCCGCTGGCGGCCTTTTCCTCGGGCGAGGCGAAGGTCATCTTGATGAGCTTGGAGCCCAGGTTGCGGCGGATGACGGCCACCTTGCCGGCCTTGAGCGCCGGCTTGTGCACATAGAACTCGTCGGGGTTGACGGCGCCCTGCACCACCGTTTCACCCAGGCCGTAGCTGGAGGTGATGAAGACCACGTCCTTGAAGCCCGACTCGGTGTCGATGGTGAACATCACACCCGCGGCGCCGAGGTCGGAGCGCACCATGCGCTGCACGCCGGCCGACAGCGCCACGTCGGCATGGGCAAAGCCCTTGTGCACGCGGTAGCTGATGGCGCGGTCGTTGTAGAGGGAGGCGAACACCTCCTTCATCTTGGCCAGCACTTCGGCCAGGCCGACCACGTTGAGGAAGGTTTCCTGCTGGCCGGCGAAAGACGCGTCAGGCAGGTCTTCGGCGGTGGCCGACGAGCGCACCGCGAACGAAGCGCCGGGGTTGCCGGCGGTCAGCTTTTCGAACTCGGCGGCGATGGCCTGTTCCAGGTCGGCCGGGAACGGGGTTTCTTCCACCCAGCGGCGGATCTCGGCGCCGGCTTCGGCCAGCGCACGCACGTCGTCGGTGTCCAGCGCG
>NZ_CAXFDV010000822.1:0-3485 GCF_964001545.1 uncultured Aquincola sp. | reverse complement strand
CACCGAGCGCATCCGCGTGCGTTCGGTGGTGGGCCGCTTCCTGGAACACACCCGGGTGCTGTACTTCCGCTGGGGCGAGGACGATGCGCACGAGGCGCTGTACCTCAGCAGCGCCGACTGGATGAGCCGCAACATGTTCCGGCGCATCGAGCTGGCCTGGCCCATCCACGACCGCGCGCTGCGCCAGCGGGTGATCGACGAATGCCTGGTGCCCTACCTGCACGACACCAAGGAAGCCTGGCTGCTGCGCTCGGACGGCCACTACGAGGCCGTGACCACCACCGGTGAGCCGGTGAGCGCCCAGCAGGCCCTGATGGCCCGCTTCGGCGATTGAACACCAGACCAAGGAACCGGCGATGGACCTCATCCTCTGGCGCCACGCCGATGCGGTGGAACTGCACGAGCCCGGCGATGACCTGGCCCGCCCGCTGACGTCCAAGGGCGAGCGGCAGGCCGCGCGCGTGGCCGCCTGGCTCAACCAGGTGCTGCCCGAGAGCACCCGCATCCTGGCCAGCCCCGCCCGCCGCACGCAGCAGACGGCGCAAGCCCTGGACCGCAAGTTCAAGACCGCGCCCGGCCTGGCGCCCGACGGCACGGTGGAATCGCTGCTGGCCGAAGCGCGCTGGCCCGATTCGCGCCACCCGGTGCTGGTGGTGGGCCACCAGCCCACGCTGGGGCTGGCCGCTTCCTACCTGCTCACCCGCGGCACGGTGCAGCCCTGGAGCATCCGCAAGGCCGGCGTCTGGTGGCTGCGCCTGCGCGAGCGGGGCGGCAGCTCCGAGGTGGTGCTGGTCAGCGTGCGCGGGCCTGAGCACCTGTAGGCTTCACGCCGACAGGCGCAGATCGACGATGCCGTTGCGTTCCCACGCGGCGGCTTCTTCCTGCAGCAGGTACAGCGTGCGCGGGTGCTGGCTGGCCCAGCCGGCCGGCACGCTGATGACGGCGCTGCGGCCGTGGCGGTGCACGTCGATCGCATGGCCACCGAACGCGCCGCGCGCATGGCACTCGATGGCGGCCAGGCGCAGCGCCACCACCTGCCAGGCAAAGCCTTCGTTGGCCAGCGCCGCCTCGATCTTGCGCAGCCCGCCGCGCTGGCCCAGCACCAGGTCGGCGATGCGCCGTTGCTGGTTCTGCGAGAAGCCCGGTGCATCCACATGGCTCAGCAGGTAGGCGCTGTGGCGGTGGTGGTCGTGGTGCGACACCATCATGCCCAGCTCGTGCAGGTCGCAGGCCCAGCCCAGTTCGCGCAGGGCATCGGCATCGGCCTGCGGCGCCAGCTGGCGGTACAGCGCCAGCGCCACCACCCGCACCCGCTCGGCCTGCGCCACGTCCACCTGAAAGCGCTTCTGCAGCTCGCGCACCGACTGGTCGCGCACGTCGCCCCGCTCGGCATCGCGCGGGGCATGCACGCGGTCGTACAGGTCGATGATCACGCCCTGGCGCAGCGCGCCGCGGGCCGGCTGCAGGCTGTCGATGCGGAAGTGCGCGGCCAGCGTGTACAGGATGGCCAGGCCGCCGGCGATCACCGCGCGGCGGTCTTCCTTCAAGCCGGGCAGGTCGAGCTTGTCGATGTGGCCCGCGCTGATGCACTGCTGGATCAGCCAGCGCAGGCCCTTGGGCGTGATGCTGCCGTCGGTCACACGGCTGGCGGCCAGCAGCTGCGACACCGCACCGGCGGTGCCTGAAGAACCCAGCGCCTCGGTCCACAGCCGCGGCGCAAAGGCGTCCAGGCCTTCTTCGAATTCGGCGCCGGCCGCGATCTGCGCTTCGCGAAAGCCCGCCTCGGTCAGCCGGCCATCGGGAAAAAAGCGCATCGACAGGCTCACGCTGCCCACGCGGAACGATTCCGCCGTTGTGGGCAGGCGGCCGGTGCCCAGGATCATCTCGGTGCTGCGCCCGCCGATGTCGATCACCAGCCGGGGCGCTTCGCTGGGTTGCAGGTGGGCCACGCCGGCATAGATCAGGCGCGCTTCCTCGCGGCCCGAGATCACCTCGATCGGCTTGCCCAGCGCCTCCTGCGCACGCGCCAGGAAAGCATCGCGGTTGCGGGCCTCGCGCAGCGTCTGCGTGGCCACGGCGCGCACCTGCGCCACCTCGAAGCCCTGCAGCCGCTTGGCAAAACGCGCCAGGCAGGCCAGGCCGCGCTGCGCGGCCGGCTCGGTCAGCAGGCCGTCGGCGTCCAGCCCGGCGCCCAGGCGCACGGTGTCCTTGAGGTAGTCGATGCGGCGGTAGCGCCCGTGCTGCATCTGGCCGATTTCCAGCCGGAAGCTGTTCGAGCCCATGTCGATGGCCGCAAGCGGGCCGGAGGTCAAGTTGCGCTGAAGATCCATGCGGGCATTGTCGTGGCTGGCCGTGGCGGCACCGTGGCGCGCGCGCATCGCAGCCGCGCTTGCGCCGGCTCCTAGAATGCCGCTCCCCCACGTTTGCCGACCGCCCGTCACGCCGCTTCATGACCTTGCTGTACATCGTCCTGGCCACCCTGGCCGGCGGCCTGCTGTCGGTGGGCATCGCGGCCAGCCTGACGGTGCATCTGCTGGGCCGGGTGGTCAAGAGCCTGGTCAGCCTGTCGGCCGGCGTGCTGCTGGCCACGGCGCTGCTCAACGTGCTGCCCGAGGCCTTCGAGAGCAACGCCGAGCCGCATGCACTGTTCGCCACGCTGCTGGGCGGGCTGCTGTTTTTCTTCCTGCTGGAAAAGGTGGAGCTGTACCGCCACACCCACCACCATGAAGGCGACGGCCACCACCACCATCACCACTTCGATGCCGAGCAGGCCGGCCGTGGCGGCTGGAGCGTGCTGCTGGGCGACAGCATCCACAACTTCTGCGACGGCGTGATCATCGCCGCCGCCTTCCTCACCGACGTGCGGCTGGGCACGGTGACGGCGCTGGCCATCATCGCCCACGAGATTCCGCAGGAGGTGGGCGACTACATCGTGCTGCTCAACGCCGGGCTGTCGCGCACCCGGGCGCTGGTCTACAACGCGCTGTCGGGCGCGGCGGCGGTGGTGGGCGGTGTGGTGGGCTACTTCGTGGTGGGCCCGTGGGAAGCGCTGTTCCCGTACCTGCTGGTGGTGGCCGCCAGCAGCTTCGTCTACGTGGCGGTGGCCGACCTCATCCCACAGATGCAGCGGCGCCTGTCATTGCGCGACACGCTGCTGCAGGTCGGTTGGCTGGCCGCGGGCTTGGTGATCGTGCTGCTGGCCATGAGCGGCCTGCAGCACAACCACTGATTTCAGCCCCCAAGCTCGCGCTGCTCGCGGCCCCCCAAGGGTGGCGCACCCGCCCTTGGGGCGGCCCGGCGGGCGGGTGGTTTCACTTCACCACCAGCACCGGCAGCTTGCTGTGGATCAGCACGCGCTGGGTTTCGCTGCCCAGCAGCAGGGCGGCCATGCCGCGGCGGCCGTGGGAGGCCATCACCACCAGGTCGACGCCCTCTTTCTCGGCCACTTCCAGGATGGCTTCCCAGGGGTGCAGCGCTTCCACCGT
>NZ_CAXFDV010000821.1:0-2888 GCF_964001545.1 uncultured Aquincola sp. | reverse complement strand
GCATCGACCTGGCGGTGCGCATCGGCGAGCTGGCCGACAGCAGCCTGGTGGCCCGCCGCGTGGCCACCAGCCAGCGCGCGGTGCTGGCCAGCCGCCGCTACCTGCAGTCGCTGCCACGGTCGCTGCGCACGCCGCGCACGCTCGAAGACCTGCAGCAACTGGACTGCATCGTCTACACCGAGCTGGCCACCGGCAATGCCTGGCGCTTCGTGGCCGGGCCCGGTGCGCCGGTGGCCGCGGGCACCGAGGTGACGCTGCGCGCGCAAGGCAGCTTCCAGACCAACAGCACCGAAGCCGTTCGCGCCGCGGTGCTGGCCGGCATGGGCATCGGCTACGTGCCCACCTGGCTGCTGGCCGAAGAACTGGCCACCGGCGAGGTGCGCCAGCTGCTGCCGCACTGGGCCGCACCCGCGCTGCCGCTGCACCTGGTGTGCCCCGCGCAGCGACGGCAGTCGGCCAAGGTGCGGGCCTTCAGCAACCACCTGGCGGCGGCGTGGGCGCAGTGAGAAGCCCGCAGGGTAGACTGCCCAGTCCAGTTAACTGCAGCCCAGCGCCGTGAACCGCCCCTTGCCCGCCAAGCCCGAACCCACCGCCGGACAGGAAGCCGCCGCCCCAGCGCCCGAAAGCAAGCCGCGCCGTGGCCGGCCGCGCGACCCGCGGCGTGTGGAGGCGGTGGTGGAAGCGGCCAGGCTGGCGTTTGCGGCCCATGGCTTCGAACGCACCAGCATGGACGAGATCGCCGCAGCTTCCGGGGTGTCGAAGATGACGGTGTACAGCTACTTTCCCACCAAGGAAGCGCTGTACTCGGCCACGGTGGTGGGCACCATCGACCGCGGCATGCAGACCGAAGCCCTGGCCCGGCTGGACCCGCTTGATCCGGCGGCCGGGTTGCTGGAAATCGGCTTGGCGCTGCTGCAGTTGATGCGCCAGGACGATGTGCTGGGCTGCCACCGCGCCGTGATCGGTTCGGCGGTGCAGTACGGTGAGCTGGCCAGCCAGTTCTTCACGGTCGGCCCCGAACGCATCGTCGCCGATGTGGCGCGCTACCTGAAGGCGGCCCGTGATGCCGGCACGCTGACCCTGCCCCACGTGCACCAGTGCGCAGACCAGTTCGTGAGCCTGTTCCTGGGCCTGGACCATTGGCGCGCCGTGTTGGGCATGGGCAAGCCCCACGCGCGCCAGGACAAGGCGCTGACCAAGGCCAACGTCGACTTCTTCATGCGCGCTTACGGCGCGCGCTGAACGATCTCGGGGCGCAAGGGCCTGGGTCGCCGCGCGTCAAGACGCCACGCGTGACCCGCGGCACCAGGCCTGCAGGCCGTCGGTGTCCAGCACCTCGATGCCGCCATAGCGCAAGGACACCAGCCCCGCGGCTTCCAGGTCGTGCAGCGCCCGCGCCGCCACTTGCCGCGACAGCCCGCACAGCTTGGCGAAGTCTTCCTGCGACAGCCGCAACGGCCCCCGCACCGGCCCGCACAGGGCCGGGTTCACCAGCTCCCACAGGCACACCGCCACCTGCGACGTGGTGGTGTGGATGCGCTGGCTTTCCACCACCGCCAGGAACTGGCCCAGCCGGGCATTGAGCTGTCGCACCAGGAACTGGTTGAAGCCCAGGCTGGTGGCGCACAAGCGGTCGAAGGTGGCCGCGGGCATCAGAGCCAACCAGCTGTCGCGCAGCGTGACGACCTCATAGGGGCGGCGCTCGTGCTTGAGCATCGAGCCTTCGCCAAGCCAGCCGCCGCTGGAGATGCCGCTGAGCG
The DNA here is from genome assembly GCF_964001545.1 of uncultured Aquincola sp. NCBI lineage: Bacteria > Pseudomonadati > Pseudomonadota > Betaproteobacteria > Burkholderiales > Sphaerotilaceae > Aquincola > uncultured Aquincola sp. The sequence continues at coordinate 1,128 of NZ_CAXFDV010000821.1, read as the reverse complement.
TGGTGAAGCGGCCATCCGCCGAAGCGGTGTTCACCTTGACCATGCCGTCGAGCACGCCGATCCAGTGGCGCGCCGGCACGCCGCTGGCGCAGACCACGGTGCCTGCTTCGAAGTGGCTGACCACCGTCTCACGCTGGGCCTGATGCCACTCCTGCGGCGTGAGCGATGAGACCCACGGCGCCTGCGCCAGCAGGTCATGGGGCTGCGATTCGGGCGCTTGCTGCTGCTTGGACATGGGTGCCATCCGACGGGCGAGGATGCCAGCAACAGGCCCGTCCATCACAAGAGGGGTAAACACCCCTGGGGAAAGCACCGGTCCGGCGGCCCGCCAATTGGTGCGCGCTCAACAATCGGCCGAGGGGCCGGATGACAGACTGCTCGGGCTGAAGTCACACCACAGCCGAGGAGACCACCACATGCGCCGAGACATCACCCGCCCCCCGTTGACCAGGACGCCACTTCAGGCGCCCCTGCTGGCAGCCACCCTGGCCCTCATGGCCGCTGTACTGCCGGGTTGCAACGACGATGACGATGGCGACGACCACACGCCTGCCAGCAACACGGTATCGGCCGAACAGGCCTGCGCGGCACTGGCCGGCAAGTCGATGGCGGGCGCCACGGTGGTCACGGCCGCGGCCGTGCCAGCCAGCGGCCCTGCGCCGATCTATTGCAAGGTCACCGCCACCATGGCGCCCAGCCTCAACCTGGAAATGCGGCTGCCCGAACGCTGGAACGGCAAGCTCTACTACGGCGGAGGCGGCGGCTACAACGGCAGCATCACCGGGCTGCAAGGCGGCAACCTCACGGCCTTGCAGGCGGGTTACGCCACCGTCAACAGCGACTCGGGCCATGCGGACAACGGGTTGTCCGCCAACTTCGCCCTGAACGACACCTACGCGGCCAACCTGTTCGGTTCCTTGTCGGTGCCCACCGTGGCCTCCGCCGCGAAGGAGCTGCTGCAGTCGGCCTACGGCAAGACGCCCGACCGCGCCTACTTCGAAGGCTGTTCCAACGGCGGCCGGGAGGCGTTGATGGCGGCCCAGCGCAACCCCAACCTGTTCGACGGCATCATCGCCCGCGCGCCGGCCTACAACTGGGTGGGCTTCATGGGCCAGTTCAACCGCACCG
>NZ_CAXFDV010000820.1:0-2357 GCF_964001545.1 uncultured Aquincola sp. | reverse complement strand
GCAGGCCGAGGCCTTCGTGCCGCGGCCGGTGCGCCTGTCGCGCGCGCTGCAGTGGGGCGTGGTGGCCGTGGCCGTGCTCAGCGTGCTGCAGATCGCGCTGGGCGGCTGGGTCAGCACCAATTACGCGGTGCTGGCCTGCCGCGACTTTCCCACCTGCCAGGGCAGCTGGTGGCCCACCATGGACTTCGGCCATGCCTTCACCTTCCGGCGCGAGCTGGGTGAAACCGCCAGCGGCGGCTACCTGCCGTTCGCGGCGCTCACCGCCATCCACATGACCCACCGGCTGATGGCCGGGGTGGTGCTGGTGGCGCTGGGCCTGCTGGCCTGGCGCCTGGCGGCCACCGGCGAGGCCGGCGCCCGCCGTTTTGCCGGCGGCCTGCTGGGCGTGGCCGCCTGGCAGCTGGCCAGCGGCCTGTCCAACGTGGTGCTGGGCTGGCCCATCCTGGCCGCGGTGGCACACACCGCGGGCGCCGCGTTCCTGGTGCTGCTGCTCAGCCGCCTCGTCGCCCGCAGCCTGCTGCAGCGGCCTTCGGCCGCGCCCGCGGCCACCGTCCATGGCACCGTTGCGGCGATGGCTTGAAGCGGCTTCCTACAATCCGGTCTTCCATGTCTGCCTCGTCGCCCACCGCCCCGGCCGTTGCGCCGCCCGCCCGGCCCGCCTCGCGCGTTCGCCAGTTCTACGCCCTCACCAAGCCGCGGGTGGTGCAGCTCATCGTGTTCTGCGCGGTGATCGGCATGCTGCTGGCCGTGCCGGGCCTGCCCGACCTGCGCGTGGTGCTGGCGGCCACCGCCGGCATCTGGCTTGTGGCCGGTGCCGCCGCCGCCTTCAACTGCGTGGTCGAGCAACGCATCGACGCCAAGATGGCACGCACCGCCTGGCGGCCGACGGCCAAGGGCGAGCTGACCAACACCCAGACGCTGCTGTTTTCGGCCGTGCTGTGCGGCCTGGGTGCCTTGCTGCTGTACGTGCTGGTCAACCCGCTGACGATGTGGCTGACGCTGGCCACCTTCGTGGGCTATGCGGTCATCTACACCGTGGTGCTCAAGCCGCTGACGCCGCAGAACATCGTCATCGGCGGCGCCTCGGGCGCCATGCCGCCGCTGCTGGGCTGGGCCGCCGTGCGCGGCGAGGCGGGGGCCGAAGCCTGGATGCTGGTGCTCATCATCTTCCTGTGGACGCCGCCGCACTTCTGGGCGCTGGCGCTGTACCGGGTGGAAGACTACGCCCGCGCCGGCCTGCCGATGCTGCCCGTCACCCACGGCGCCGAGTTCACCCGGCTGCAGGTGCTGCTGTACACGCTGGTGCTGTTTCCGGCCACGCTGCTGCCTTACCTGTACGGCATGAGCGGGCTGATCTACCTGCTCTCGGCCACGGTGCTGGGGCTGATGTTCATCGGCTACGGCTTTCGCCTGTGGCGCCAGTACAGCGATGCGCTGGCTCGCCGCACCTTCCGTTTTTCCATCCTGCACCTGTCGCTGCTGTTCGCCGCGCTGCTGCTGGACCACTACCTGGGCCCATGGCTGTCGATCTGATGCTCACCCGCCGTTCCTGCCTGGCCGCTGCCGCGGCCGCCGTCCTCGTGCTGGCCGGCTGCGACAAGACACCTTCGCAGCCCAAGGTGGCCTTCAATGGCGTGGACATCACCGGCGCCGACTACGCGCAGAAGCTGGGCGGCGTGAAGGACCCCGACGGCAAGGTGCGCTCGATCGACGAGTTCAAGGGCAAGGTGGTGGTGGTGTTCTTCGGCTTCACCCAGTGCCCCGACGTGTGCCCCACGACCATGGCCGAGCTGGCCGAGGTCAAGCGCTCGCTGGGGGCCGATGGCGACAAGGTGCAGGGCATCTTCGTCAGCGTCGACCCGGAGCGCGACACGCCGGAGCTCCTGAAGGCCTACGTGACCAACTTCGACCCCACCTTTGTGGCGCTGCGCGGCACGCCGGAAGAAACCAAGGCCACGGCGCGCGAGTTCAAGGTGTTCTACAACAAGGTGCCGGGCAAGACCGAAGGCGCCTACTCGGTGGACCACACCGCCGGCTCTTACCTGTTCGATCCGCAGGGCAAGGTGCGGCTGTTCACGCGCTATGGCACGGGCGCGCAGGCGCTGGCTTCGGATATCAAGGCTTTGCTGGCAGGGGCATAAGGTCTGCCCCCAAGCTCGCTGCGCTCGCGCCCCCCCGAGGGGGAGCACCCGTCCTTGGGGCGGCCCGGCGGACGGGTGAGCCTGCCCCCAAGCTCGCTGCGTTTGCGGCCCTCATGAAAAACGGCCCCCGCGAGGGCCGTCGTCACGTCTGGAGCAGGGCTGTCAGCCCGCCACCGGCTCCAGCGCCTTGCGCATCTTCTTCATCGCCGCCACCTC
>NZ_CAXFDV010000819.1:0-1832 GCF_964001545.1 uncultured Aquincola sp. | reverse complement strand
TGGTGGCGCGTGGTGCCGCCGATGCGCGACAGCCGCTCGTCGTCGCTGTCGACCAGCTTGACGCCAGCCTCCTTGGCGCGCTCGACGAACTGGCGCATGCGGGCATCGCGGCGGCTGCCGTCGAAGTGGATTTCGCTGATCGACGACGGGGCCGTCTTCAAGCGCACGGTGACGGCATGAAAGCCGAACAGGACCTTGGAACTCATGCGCGCATGGTACGGCCCCGGCGCGGGGCGGTACGTCTACTTGACGACCAGCACCGGCGTCCTGGTCAGGCTCAGCACCTTGGCGGTGACCGAGCCCAGCACCAGCGTGGCCAGCGAGCCATGGCCGTGCGAGCCCATCAGCACCAGGTCGAAGCCGCCGTGGTCGGCCGTCTCGGCGATGGTGGCTGCCACCGCGCCCACCTTGGATTGGAACTGCGCCTGCAAGCCTTGCTGCTCGAAGAACTTGCGCACCGGCTCCAGCACGGCAGCCGCTTCTTCCTGGTAGTAGCGGTCACAGGCCTCGCGGCCGACGGCCGAGGCGGCATGCGGCGGCAGCGGCGCATGCACCGTCAGCACGGTGTACTGGTGGTGCTCGCCCAGCCACTCGTCGTGCGCGGCCAGGTAGGCCAGCATGCGCTTGGTGAACGGGCTGCCATCGGCGGCAATCAGGATCTTCATCGCGGCACTCCTTCAACACAGGGTGGATGAGCCCAGTATGGAAAGCGCCCTTGTCTGCCGCCTTGCCCTGCGTCAATGCCGTGCGAACAAGCTGAGCAGGCCGATGAACAGCGGCTGGTGCAGCATGTACACCGTCAGCGGCCAACGGCCCAGCAGCACCAGCGGGCGCAGCGCCCGCGGCACCGGCACCGCCAGCGCGGCTGCATGGCGGGCCATGGCCCACAGCATCGCGGCCAGGCCCCACAGCATCACGCCCAGCCAGGGCAGCAGCGGCACGTAGTCTTCGGTGGCGGGCTTGCGGGTCACCAGGCCCACCCAGTTGGTCCAGCGGCTGTCGAAGAACGGGTGCTGAACCCCCAGCGGCAGCACCACCAGCACCGCGCCCACGGCCAGCAGCACCAGCGGCGTGCTGCTGCGGCCCAGCGCCCGGCGCGGCAGGCCGAAGCGCACCAGCAGCAGCATCACCGCCATGCCGTGCAGCACGCCAAAGCTGATCCAGCTGCGCGGAAACATCCAGGCCGAGCCGGCCGACACCAGCAGCGCGCACACCGCCACCTGCGCCCAGCGCCGCCAGAAGCGGCGTGCAGGCTGCGCCTGCACCAGCGCCACCGCCTGGCCAGCGCCGGCGCACAGCAAAAACAGGCTGACGATCAGGCTGCGCTGCACCGTCCAGAACGGGTCTTCGTAGAAATTCTGCGGCGCGATGAGCCGCAACTGCTGCAGGTCGAAGCACAGGTGGAAGCCCATCATCCACACCATGGCCGCGCCGCGCAGCGCATCCAGCCGCTCGAAGCGCGGCGCGGGCACAGGCACCCTGCTCATTCCACCTTCTCGTACACGTCGGTGAAGGCCTGGCCGTTCCACGCGTACAGCAGCACCGCCGCATGCACGCAGGCCCGCGCGCCTTGCGGCTTGAACAGGCCCACGCACTGGCCGCCCGGATGGCGCACGCTGCGGTAGGCCACGCCGGCCGAACCTTCGTCGTGCAGCCGGCGGCCCAGGGCCTGCGAGGCGCCGTAGTCATCGGGGTGGTACACGGCCACGGGCACCGCATCGTCGGGCCGCAGGTCGTGCAGGCGGGCGTCGATGGTCACCTTGTACAGCCGCATCGGCAGGTGCATCGGCCCCTGCGCGGTGGCGGCCAGGAAGCGGCCATGGTGGTAGCGG
>NZ_CAXFDV010000818.1:0-1595 GCF_964001545.1 uncultured Aquincola sp. | reverse complement strand
CACGCCGCACAGGCCCAGGCCCTTGTTGGGGCTGTGCATCACGAACACCTGGTCGCGCTGGGTCGGCGTCCACGCGCCCTGCCCTTGCAGGCGCAGCGGCGCGTACACCGCGTCCAGCACCGTGGGGCGGTCGCCGGGGTCGGCCGGCGGTGGCGCATCCTGGCCCAGCGGGCTGCCGGGCTCGGCCTGCCAGCGCAGCGTGGCGCGCGGGTCGTCGGCCGTCACCCCCTCGCGGCCCCAAGCCTGCGCAGCGGCGCGGTAGTCGCCATAGGCCAGCACCGGCACCTGCACCGGGCCGGGCTGCAACCGGGCGCCGACGGCGGTGATGCGCTGGATGAACTCGCTGGCGCTGGCGGCCAGCAAGATGCGCTGCGGCGCCACGCCATGAAAGGCCGCCAGCTGCGCCCGCAGCGCGGTGTAGCCCGGGTCGGGGTAGCGGCTGGCGTCGGCGGCCTGCACCGCCGCCAGCGCCATCGGGCACGGGCCGGCGGCGTTGGCATTGGTCGAGAAGTCGAAACGGGCCGGGCCGCGGGCGTCGGGGCCGCCGTGGGTGCGGGTCATGGCGTGCTCCGCATCAATCCTCGATGCCGCGCTGCGCGGGCACGCCCGCCTGGTGGTGGTGCTTGACCAGCGTCATCTCCGTCACCGTGTCGGCCAGGGCGATCAGCTCCTGCGGCGCGTCGCGGCCGGTCAGCACCACGTGCACATGGGGCGGGCGCTCGCGCAGCGCCTGCAGCACCGGCTCCAGCGGCAGCCAGCCATAGCGCAGCGGGTAAGTCACTTCGTCCAGCACCACCAGAAAGTGCTCGCCGGCGCGGATGGTGGCCTCGGCCCGGGCCCAGCCGTCACGCGCCAACTGGGCGCTGCGCTCCAGGTCCTTGCTCTTCCAGCTGAAGCCGTCGCCCAGGCCTTCGATGGGCACGCCCAGCTGCTCGAACACGCGGTGTTCACCGAAGCGGGCCGAAGGCACCTTCATGAACTGGTAGATCTTCACCGGCTTGCCGCGGCCGTGGGCACGCAGCGCCAGCCCGAAGGCCGCGGTGCTTTTGCCCTTGCCGTGGCCGGTGTGGATGAGCAGCAGGCCGCGGCGTTCACCCTCGGGCTTGGGCGAGGTGCTGGTGGGGGGACTGACGATCTCCATCACGCACGCTCCCCGGCCTGGTGGAACACCAAGGGCGCCACCGGCTGCCCGCCCACCAGGTGCTGCTCGATGATGCGGTCCATGTTGGCCGGGGTCACGTTGTAGTACCAGGTGCCGTCGGGCTGCACGCAGACGATGGGGCCGCCCTTGCAGGCCGCGAAGCAGCTGACGCGGCTGCGCTTGATGCGCAGCGCGCCTTCGTTCAGGCCCGCGGCCTTGAGCTTGTCGCTCAGGCTGTCGAACAGCGCTTGCGAGGCCCCGTCCTGCGAGCAGCGCGGGCCGGTGCACACCAGCAGGTGGCGGTGGTAGGCGCCGATCTTGGGCTTGGGCACCTCGGTGCCGGCCAGGTCGGGCGCAGTGGTGATGTCGGTCATGCTTCGCTTTCTTCGGTGCTGGCGGCCGGGCCGTCGTCGGTATCGGCCAGCGTGGCCGCGATGTAGTCGGCCGGCAAGTT